>JAQUYZ010000213.1 GCA_028691625.1 Eubacteriales bacterium | reverse complement strand
ATCACCTCGATGTCCGAACCATTTACTCTCGCGGCAGCTTTTCGCGTCTCTGCGCATTGGCAAATACAAGAGAAGATTTTAACGAGCCGTTAGAAGATGTAGTGACCAAGGCCCTGCCGAGAATTTGCGCCATCGATTCCCGCCGCTGGATTTTATTTCTGATTCATCTTCTCGACCACTTGGATTCCATTGACTTTTCCGCACTGTCACCAATGGAAGCGGCTATGACCCGAATGTTTTACGCTACAATCTGGCAGGATGCAGCGGAAGAACTGGCTGCTGATACAGTCTTAAACAATCTCTATACCTTGTCTGACAGTACGGTAATGCTGGCGGAAATCAAGGAATTGTTGACTTACAATTACAATCATATCGACTTCATTGACGAGCCGGTTGATTTTGGATTTGACTGTCCTTTGGATCTGCACTGCAGTTATACCCGTGATCAGATTCTTTTGGCACTTGGCTTCATGAAACCCGCTACTGTGCGAGAGGGTGTAAAATGGCTCCCGGAAAAGCAGAGTGATGTGTTCTTTGTGACGCTCAACAAGTCGGACAAGGAGTATTCACCCTCTACAATGTACGATGATTACTCCATAAACGAGTGGATGTTCCACTGGCAGAGTCAAAGCACAACCTCAGAGGATTCCCCCACGGGACAGCGGTATATTTACCATAGGCAAAGAAAAAGCAAAATCTTGATTTTCGTGCGGGAGTTTAAGACTGATATCGCCGGCACTGCCCCCTACACATTCCTTGGACTGGCGGATTATATGAAGCATGAAGGGTCCAGGCCGATGAGTATCACATGGAAGCTGAGACGGCCAATACCAGCAAAATATCTCAAGAAAACAAATAAGTTAGTGGTAGGATAAACATGATCACCGAAGTAGTAGCAGCCCTAATATGGGACAACAATCAATTTATGATCTGCCAGCGTCCGGCACACAAAGCGCGCCCGCTGCTGTGGGAATTCGTCGGTGGAAAAGTGGAGCCGGGGGAAACGCCGCGATCAGGGAAGGAATCCCGCAATTGCTGGAACACAATGAAATACGTTGGATTTCTGTTGATGATATACCAAACTATGAATTCTGTCCGGCAGATGAGGAGATTTTAGCGCGATTACAAACGTCCGGACTGAAGAGGAGAACCTGATTTTACGAGGATAAAGCCTGCTGTGAATTGATCATTCTCATGGGTGAACACGGCGGTACCGTTATATTTTTTCACCACGGAAAGGATCGACTTCATGCCGAATCCATGTCCTTCTTTTTTTGAAACGGGAATTCCGTCTTCGTCCCAGAATACGGTTCCGGCAAAGGTGTTTTCGATCAGAATGACCAGTTGGTGATTTTCATATTTTGCCTGAATTTTGATCCTCCTGTTTTCTTCGGGCTGAGCAAGGCTTGCGTTCACTGCATTCTCCAGTGCGTTGGCAAATAAAACGGCCAGATCGTTTTCGTCAAAAGGAAGCTCCTTTGGCATGGAAATTTCATATTCCAGCTTGATTTTGGAGGAGACCGCCTTATCCGCATAGATGGAAATGGCCGCATTTAAGATCTGATTCTGGCAGAACTTTGCAATCCGGACAGGCGATAACTCGCTGCTGAGCTTCTTGATCACAGCAATCGCTTTCTCATTTTCGTTTTCTGAAATCAGGGCGAAAAGCATCTGTATCTCGTGCCTCATGTCATGTCTTAGAATTCTTATTTTTTCATCTTTTTTCTCAAGCAGATCCGCGTTGTCTGCGATGGATTTCATTTGCAGACTCATGAGCTCATTTTCATTTTTCACTCTGATTTTTTCATCCAATTCTTCAAAGTCGAGGCTGATGCATTTCCATGATGCGAATACAGCGGCAGCCATGAAGAGTCTTGCGAAGAATTGCCCCAAAGTCGAGATCCAGGCGTCATTCATCGTAAGAACCATATTTCCCAGCAGGGTAAAGCAGGGAACCAGCCAGATCCATTTCCAGTAATAGTTTTTTTCCTCTGCGATCCGCGGGATAAAAGAGTTTTTTAAGAACCGCCACAGCGGATAGAAGGTCAACGCGAAAAGGAGCAGAAAGCCCAGGCTTTGGAATTGGAATTGCTGGCTGACCGGGAGCTCAGGGAATAGCCTGCCGGATGCCAGAGCAATAAACGAGTGAAGAAACAAATAATAGGTGGCTTGGATCGCAAGAATAAAAACATGCTTGAAAAACTGACGCGGAATCAGGATGCAGTTGATGAGAAAGAAGCAACCGCCGCCGCAGAGGTTGATCACCTTGTAGCTCCTTGGAGAAAGGGGCAGATCCGAAAAAACAAATAGCAGAAGCACAAACTGAAGGAGCAAAAAAGCGCAGTAGGAAAGCAGCAGCCGCTTTTTCTGCCTGTCTGAAACAATCCTGTGAAAAGGGGCATACCGGAGAGCAACTCCGGTGAGTTCGATCGCAGAGATGAAAATGATGTTGAGTAAGCCCATCTAGTGTTTTCCCTTTCCTAAAAAATATTTTATATATTGATTGAGAACCATTTGCTTTTTTCTCCGGCTGATGGGGACGGCTTCTTCGTTTTTTAACAGAAAACTGTCCTCCGTATAATTATGTATGTAATCCATATTTACGATCAGGTTTCGGTAACACTCCATAAAACGGCTGTCTTTTAGTAATTCAGTAGAATAATCGGAATATCTGCCTGATAGCTCAAGAGTCTTTTCGATCAGATGAAGATACAGTCTGCCGTTGTTCATTTCAAAAAACATGATTTCTTTCAGGGCACAGAAAGCCTCCGCGCCATTCAGGGACAGAGTGATGCCGGAAAACTGAAGGGAGAATTGCTTCATCACATAATCTAGAGCATTGCAAAAAGAAAAAGAGGACTCCCGGAGCGGTTTTGTCACATAGCCTTTGGCATGGACCTCATAGCTTTCCGGGTAATGCTCCTCGCTGCTCGTCAGGAAAATGATATGGCAGTTTTCATCGGTGAAGGAAATTTGTCTTGCGAGATCGATCCCGGTCAAGGATCTCATATAGATATCCAGAAATAAAATGTCATAGACTCCCTTAATATAGGAATTGAAAAAGGCCTCGGCGCTGTCATACTCATCAAAAACAAGCTGCATCTTCTCATACTCTTTTCTCTGATTGAAATATTCTTTTGCAAGAGCAATCGCCGTTTTTCTGTCCGATGCGTTGTCATCTATTACTGCAATCCGCACTCGTTCACCACCTTTTTCCATAATTCTATTCTATCTTATCGAAAAATTCATAAAAATTCAAGAAAATTCGTCATCTCACTGCACCGCTTTATTCGTTTAAATCGTTGAAATATAGCGCCGCTCACCCCGTTTTAGATACCACTGGCGGATCCTCTGTTGCAAAAAAGGAATAAAATGATATTCTTAAAAATCGGGGGCCAATTACAGTCAGCTGATCAAGAAAGGCAAGATCGTGTTAAATGGCCTATGAAGAAAGGCAAATCGGGGGTTGAAAAATGAACTTTGTATTATGCAGCAACTTTGACGATGCAGACGAAATACTGCAGCATGCTACCCAATATTTTGATCAATGCCATTTCTATCCGAAAGTGGAAGTGTTCCGTGAAAAACAGGAGTTTCTGACCGGGATGGAGAACAGGCAGGAGGATATTATTTTAATTGCATGGTCAAAAGCCAAAGGAATGGAAATCGTCAGGCAGGCCGCGGAGAAAAACAAGCAGGCAAAAATCATTTGGATTTCAGATGATGAGGATTTCGTCCGTTTTGCCAGAGAGCATAATCTTTGTTATTTTACGGTAAATCATGACGGAGAGGCAATCAAAAACGCACTAGAGGCCTGCGGGATCATTCCCTCGGAGAATTATTATTGCGGAGATCTCTGAGCCTCATTATATAACTTCCGTTATTACTGTTTTTATATAGTTCTGTTATTTTTATATTTTTATCATTCGCTATTTTTACTTCTATTATTTTAACCTTACAGAACGAAGATCAATTAGGAGGAAAACATGAAAAAACGTATATTTAGCATTCTAATGTGTGTCTGCATGGCGTTGGCCCTCATGCCGGAGGCCACACTGACGGCGTGGGCGACAGACCCGACTCCGGTCACGGAGCTATGGGTTGGAAGCACCCAGGTGGTTGGCGGAGAAACTCCGGTAGCCAGCGGACCGGGCTGGAGCTACGACAGTGATACCGCCACCCTTACACTGGACGGGGCGAATATCACAACGACAGCTATTAAGAATCTTTACGGTGAGAATTATTACTATGGTATCTATTGTTACGGCGACCTGAATCTCTTCGTTACGGGCGACAGCACCATTGATGTAAGGGCTGCAGCTTCTAAAAGTTTAGGCATCTATGCTTGCGGCAATTTATCCGTATCCGGCAGCGCGGAGCTGACCGCGAAAGGT
>JAQUYZ010000212.1 GCA_028691625.1 Eubacteriales bacterium | reverse complement strand
TGAAGGATATCATTGTCTGTGACACGAAGGGTATCATATTAAAAGCCACAAAAGGCGTGACGCCGAGCAAGCAGGAGCTGGCGGAGCTGACAAACCGGCAGGGTCAGACAGGTGCATTGGCTGATGCAGTCTCTGGCAGGGACTTGTTTATCGGGGTATCGGCGCCGAAGTTGCTGACGACGGAAATGGTGAGAACCATGGCGAAGGACCCTGTTATTTTTGCCATGGCAAACCCTGAACCGGAAATCATGCCGGAGCTGGCAAAAGAAGCCGGTGCAAAAATCATCGGAACAGGACGCTCTGATTTTCCCAATCAAATCAACAACGTGTTGGCATTTCCGGGGATCTTCAAGGGTGCGTTGTCAGTAAGAGCAGCCAGGATCACCGAGGAAATGAAGGTGGCAGCAGCTTATGCAATCGCGGGGATCATACCGTACAGCGAATTAAGAGAAGACTATATTATACCGAGCGCATTCCACTCCGGTGTGGCCGAGGCGGTGGCAAAAGCTGCAGGACAGGCCTGGCTGAAGAAAGGATTGTAAATGAGTAAGGATGAGTTGAAACGTTATCGGATCGAGCATGACTCCATGGGCGGGATTTCGGTGGAGGAGGATAAGCTCTGGGGTGCTCAGACACAAAGAAGTCTTGAGAATTTTGAAATCGGCACAGAGAAAATGCCGGTGGAGATCATTCGTGCCTTTGCCGTTCTTAAGAAGGCTGCCGCACTGGTGAACGCAGAACTCGGCTCTCTGGATCCGGCGGTGGCGGATGCGATTTCCGCCGCCTGTGATGAAATATCAGAAGGAAAGTGGGAGGATCAGTTTCCTCTTGTGATCTGGCAGACAGGAAGCGGAACCCAGACCAATATGAACGTCAATGAAGTGATTGCAGCGCGCGGTAATCAGCTCCTCGGAAAAAAGATAATCCACCCCAACGATCATGTGAACAAGGCACAGAGTTCCAACGATACCTTTCCGACTGCCATGCATATCGCTGCGGTAATGCAAATAGAAGAGCGTCTCTTCCCTGCACTTTTTCATCTGGGGGAGACCTTCCGTGAGTTAAGCGGCAAATATACGAATCTCATTAAGATCGGCAGGACTCACCTCCAGGATGCCACACCGTTGACACTGGGGCAGGAGATCGGTGGCTGGCTTGCCATGCTGGAGCAAGCAGAAAGCATGATTCAGAGCAGCCTTGACTACGTAAAGGAAATCGCGCTGGGCGGTACCGCAGTAGGAACAGGATTAAATACCCATCCGGAGTTCGGAAAAAGGGTGGCGGATAAAATCTCCAACCTGACCGGGACCGAGTTTGTGACAGCACAGAATAAGTTCCACGCACTTACCAGCAAGGATGCACTTGTGAACACACATGGTGCCTTGAAGGCCCTCGCCGCAAACCTGATGAAAATCGCCAATGATGTCCGGTGGCTGGCAAGCGGCCCGAGGTGCGGGATCGGAGAGTTGTCCATACCGGAGAATGAGCCTGGCAGCTCTATCATGCCGGGAAAGGTGAATCCTACCCAATGTGAGGCGCTGACCATGGTTTGCTGTCAGGTAATGGCAAATGATACGGCGGTTGGCTTTGCGGCTTCCCAGGGGAATTTTCAGCTGAACGTTTACATGCCGGTACTGATTTATAATGTGCTTCAGTCCATCCGGCTATTGTCAGATGCCATGGAGTCCTTTAATAAGAATTGCGCGGCAGGGATTCAACCGAATGAAGAAAGAATAAAGCGTAACCTGGAATCATCACTGATGCTGGTAACGGCACTGAATCCACATATCGGATACGAAAAGGCGGCGGAAGTCGCCAGAACGGCTTTCAGACAGGGTCTGACCCTGAAGCAGGCAGCGGTATCCACTGGCGTTCTGACGGAAGAGGAATTTGATCGGCTTGTAGACCCGGCGAAGATGGTCTGATCACAAGGAGGAAATGATTATGGAAATGGATAGTAAGGCGTATATCGATGCATATATAGAGCGGGCAAGAAAGGCCCAGATAGACTACGAGAAATTTACACAGGAGCAAATGGATGAGGTCGTCATGACCATCGCAAAGGTTATTCATGACAATGCGGAATATCTTGCGGAACTCTCTGTGGATGAAACAGGCATGGGCGTGGTCGCAGATAAAACCGCGAAGAATAGAGGAAAAGCGAGAATTATCTGGAACAGCCTGAAGGGCAAGAAGTCTAAGGGAATCATTGAAAGGGACGAGGAGACCGGGATCACCAAGATCGCAAAGCCCATCGGTGTGGTTGCCGCCATAACTCCCTGCACCAATCCCATCGTAACCCCCATGAGCAATGCAATGTTTGCGTTGAAGGGCGGCAACGCCATCATCATCACACCGCACCACAAGGCAGTCCGATGCAGCGGAAAAGCTGTGGAATTAATCAACGCAGAACTGAATAAGCTGGTAGCACCTGAGCACCTGATCCAGATACTAGATCAGCAATCCAGAGAAAATACAAAGAGCCTGATTTCCGGTGCAGATATTGTGATCGCCACAGGCGGCATGGGAATGGTGAAGGCTGCGTACAGCAGCGGGAAACCTGCCCTTGGCGTAGGCGCCGGAAATGTACAGTGTATCATCGATACCGATGCAGACATCGAGACGGCAGCACCGCAGATTATCGCAGGAAGAATTTTCGACAACGGGATTATCTGCTCCGGGGAACAGTCGATTATCCTGCCGGAGTCAGGATATGATGAAATGATCAAGGCGTTTGAAAAAAACGGAGCTTACGTTATCCGAAAACCTGAAGAGAAGGGGGCCCTGAGAGCCGCGATGTTTGTCGACGGGGCAATGAACCGTCACGCGGTGGGTCAATCCATTCAAACGATTGCCGGCCTGGCAAGACTTACAGTTCCTGAGGGGACGAAGGTGATCATAGCAGAAGCTGACGGAAGCGGAGCAGAAGATCTTCTGGCAAAGGAAAAGATGTGTCCGGTATTGGCTGCATTCAAATATAAAACCTTTGAAGAGGGTGTTGAAATTGCGAAGGCAAATCTGGAGGAGGAGGGAAAGGGACACAGTGTATCCATTCATTCCAACAACAGGGAGCATATCGAATATGCAGGCAGAGAGCTGTCTGTCAGCAGATTTGTCATCAACCAGACCTGTGCGACCAGCGCGGGAGGGAGCTTCTTTAACGGACTGGCACCGACCAATACGCTGGGCTGTGGTTCGTGGGGCAACAACAGCATATCGGAAAATTTGGATTACAAGCATCTGATCAACATCTCGAGAATCGCGTATTATAAGAAGGATAATCATGTTCCGACGGACGAAGAACTGTGGAATCTCGAATAGTATTTCCCCGAAAATATTATTCTCGGAACGAAAAAGACCGGAATTTCCGGCCTTTTTTAAATTGCGCTGATGACAGCTTTTAATTCGGCTTCCAGATTTTCTAATTCCACACTTAAGTCGTAGCCTTCTCCTTTCAGGATTGCCTTTTCCAGTTCAGAGCTGGATTCCATGACATCAAGCATGCCCAACGTGCCTCCGAGTCCTTTGATGGAATGAGCCAGACGCCGAGCCTCATCGTAATTCTTATCCTCCAATAACGCGGCGATATGCTCCGCGGTATTCGCATAGTTGACTTTAAATTTTTCCACATGCTTGTAATAAATTGAATCCAGGCCGCCTAAGTTTTTAATTGCATCTTCCCGCCCCGCGAAAGGATTCCTTCGTTCCCCGGTTTGCATATTCGCGGAAGATTCTCTTTCTGCCGGTCTCTGCATTTTGCTGACCGACGTTCTTTCGGAAAGCTTTTTGAGACCGACATACGGCACCGGTTTATTGTCATGATGCGGGAAGTATGGCGCGATCGCATTGTAAAAAGCAGCAGCCTTGAATGGTTTCAAAATGAAGCTTTCGATTGTATCCGCATGCTCTGACCGGATCTGATCGTTGATATCTGAGGCGGTCAGCGCAACGATCGGTGAAGTGACCGCAAGATCCTTCTTCAAAATTTCTGCTGCGGTGTATCCGTCCATTTTCGGCATGTGAATATCCATTAGGATCACATTATAATAATCGGAAGGTCTCTTTCTGCACATTTCAACAGCTAACGCACCGTCTGCCGCAATATCACAGGCGATGTTCACATCGTTTAAAAGCTTCACTGCAACCTCTGCGTTGATCTCCGTATCTTCAACAACGAGTGCCTTACCGCCTTGCCCGTCCAATGGTATGATGTTGATTACACTTTCAGTGGCGTTCAACCTCGGCTCAAGAGACTTTTTCGCCGGGAGAGAAAAATAAACCCTGCTCCCCTGTCCCTTGGTGCTTTTGACCCACATACGGCCATCCATACTTTCTATAATATTTTTACAGATGTACAGCCCGAGTCCTGTTCCCTGATGCTGCTTCGTGAGATGGTTTTCCAGCTG
>JAQUYZ010000211.1 GCA_028691625.1 Eubacteriales bacterium | reverse complement strand
TGGTCCAGCCGTTCTCTCCGTAGGAAAGCACGGCATGGCTGCGGGAGATGAAGGGCAGGTTGATTACGATGTCGGAAAGCTTGCTCCTTCCGATGGAATTTTCCCAATGGAGGATGGGGATCCGGTAAGCGTCCTTGATCTCAAGAAAGCCCCAAATCCTGTTGGATCCGCCGCCGTGCAAAAGCGGCAGGATGCACCGAACGAAAATCGCCACTGCCAGAACCGGAAAAATCCAGCGCACCGCAAAGGTATAGAATTCAACGAATTCTATCGGATTTGAAAGATATGTGGCAATGCCGGCAATGATATTGTCCGACCAGGCACGTACAGCCCCCATTATTTGTATGAAGTATTCAATCATGATTTCCATCCCGGTTCCATTTTATGTCTTGTCCATTATACCCTAATATACTATTTTTACTAGAGAAAATCAACAAACAAGAACCAGGCGCTTCTGCACTAACCCAGAATCACTTCTATATTGTGTGTCTTCCCGTCGTTCACAAGACCGACGGCGTTTCCGGAAAGACACGTTCCGTCCATCGACACGGAGGCAACCCCTTTGTTCACGTTCCTGGGATTTCTGACCGTGATACGGTAATCGGTGTTCTGATACCTGTAATGCATCGTATATTCCGGCCATTTTTTCGGAATACATGGATCGATCACCAATTGATCATCGTTCTTGCAAAATCCCAGAATGCTCTCCAGGCCGGCTTTGTACACCCAGCTTGCGGTTCCCGTATACCAGGTCCATCCGCCTCTTCCTACGTGAGGAGGTACCGAATACACATCTGCCGCCATGACATAAGGCTCCGCTTTGTAGATCGAGTATTCCATATTGGTTCTGGTATGGTTGATCGGATTGATCAGTCCGAACAGTTCCCCTGCTTTATCGCCGTCCCCTGTCATTGCAAATGCGATGATCACCCAGGCCGCGGCATGGGTGTACTGTCCGCCGTTTTCTCTTACACCCGGCACATAGCTTTTGATATATCCCGGTTCCAGTTCACCTTCATCGAACGGAGGCGTCAGAAGCTTGATGAGCCCCGCCTCCCGGATCACAAGATAATCCTCGAGAGAATTCAGCGCTTTTCGCACTCTGTCGGGGTCACCTTTTCCGGAGATCACAGCCCAGGACTGAGCCAGAGAGTCAATCTTGCATTCCTTATTGTTTACAGATCCCAAAGGCGCTCCGTTGTCAAAAAAAGCACGCTTATACCAATTTCCGTCCCACGCATTTCTTTCGATGGCACCGGTAATTTCACCGATGAACTGCAGGTATTTTTCTGCCTTCTCCGTCTCCTCCTTTTTCCTGCAGATCGGAATAAATTTCTCGAGCACGGTGCACAGGAACCATCCCAGCCAGACGCTTTCTCCTTTTCCTCCGTTTCCGACTGTGTTCATTCCGTCGTTCCAGTCTCCCCCTCCGATCAGCGGAAGGCCCCGTTCTCCGAACCGCAGACCGCGTTCAATGGAACGAATGCAATGTTCAAAGACGGAAGCAGTCTCAGCGGTGACTCTTGGTTGACTGTACCGCTCATCCTCATGGGTTTTCAATAGCTCATCATCGAGGAAAGGCACTTCAATATTTAAAACAGCATCATCTCCGGTAACCCTGACATATTCCGCAGTCACATAAGGCAGCCATAAATAATCGTCAGAAAAACGTGTTCTGGGACCCTTTCCCGCAGGCTCATGCCACCAGTGCAATACATCGCCCTGCAGAAATTGGTGCCGCGCATGCTTGAGGATCTGTTTTTTTGTAATTTCCGGCCAGATTGCGGCAACCGAAAGGCTGTCCTGCAGTTGATCCCGGAAACCGAATGCACCGCCGGCCTGATAGAAGGCAGTCCTTGCCCATACTCTGCAGGAAATTGCCTGATAGAGCAGCCATCCGTTCAGCATGATGTTCATGGCCGTATCCGGCGTATTCACCTGGATCGTCTGCAGCTTCTCCTTCCAGAATTCCCTGACCTCACGCAGGGATTCCTTTGCTTTTTCTACCGTCCTGAAGGCTTCCGTCAATTCACGGATCCGATCCTCCCGGTCTGCCATTCCCAAAAGAAAAACGATCTCCCCGGTTTCCCCGGCTCTTAATTTGATCCTGATCTGCATCGCCGCGCAAGGATCGAGGCCTGCTCCCAGGCGTTCCGGTAAATTTGCATATCTGAGCGCTTCCGGCTCATCCGTCGTGCCAGACCCAAAAAATTCCTTCCTGTCTCCGGTAACAAACCGTTCCGGTGCAGAGGCATCCATAAAACAAATCCGGTCCGGAAACTCCCTGTTGTATGGGTTTTTTACTGTAAGAACCCCCTCCGGGTTTTTACTGCTGATGAGATGCATCGAGGTTTCCCTCGCATTGACACCCATAACCGGGGTCACGTACTGCGTGATTTTCAGATTTCGATCCTTGTCTCCTTCGTTTCTTAAGGTGATGATGGCGATCTTCACGGTCCCCTGTAACGGTACGAACTGGACCAGATGTTGTGAGATCCCTTTGCATGTATGCTCAAATTCCGTATATCCAAATCCATGTTTGATCGTATACGGCTCCGCATCCCGGATGGGAAGTGGTGTTGCGGACCATGGTGCTTCCGATTCCTCACTGAAATAAAAGATTTCTCCCGGCGTGTCGCTGACCGGATCGTTTGACCATGGAGTCAGCTTGTTTTCACGGCTGTTTTCACACCAGGTATAACCGCTTCCGGCCTCAGTGACCATGAATCCGAATTCCGGATTTGAAATCACGTTCACCCAGGGGGCCGGAGTCATCTGCCCCTTTTCAAGGCGGATTACGTATTCTCTCCCATCGGCGCTGAAGCCGCCTAAGCCGTTAAAGAACCGGAGAGAATTTTCATCGGCAATGCGCTCCGCGGTATGCGGCTCTTGCTTCTTTTGTCCGAAGCTCCAGCCGGCAGCATGCTTTGGTGTTTTATGGACCGAACCATCTCTTGCTGAGGTTTCATACTGCATCTGCTCCTTCATGGTTCCGCTTCCGCCTTTGAAGATCATCCTGGCTACAGCATGAAACAAGGGAATGTCATCCTGCTGCATCGTATTGGCATTCACGAGAAACACATCGTTATGCCTGTTGAATACATCATAGGTCTGACTTGCATGCACAATCTCGGAAATCAGCGAATACAAAGGATTGGAATAGCTGTTCTCTTCATGGCTTAAAATGACAAGATCCACCTTCAAATCCTTGAGCCGCCAGTATTCATGTGCCTTAAGCACTTCATAGAGAATCTCCACCTCCTCGGTTTTTTCCAGGATGACCAATATGATCGGTCTGTCGCCTGAGATGCCATAGGCCCATAAAGCAGGCTGACCCTTTCTGTTTTCCTGAATCAAGTGCTTATATTTCAGCTTTTGAGGACTCTGGAACAGAATATGGGAAATCATGTTCTGATACAACTCCATCTCCTGTGCCTTGATATTCAGATACTTGGTTTCCACCTGGCTTCTGGTCAGTGCCAGCCAGAAAGCTGCATCGCAGGTTTCCATGTTATCATATTTATCCACCAGTTCCATGATCGACTCCCGGCTGCCTGCCGTTGCGGTGACAAAGGCAATCTGGGCCGTGTCATCCGGCTCGATGTTTAGCTTGATTCTAAGGCTGAAGATCGGATCCAGAACAGCACCCACAGTATTGGATAACGGCTTTTCCCGTTCGAGAATCGCGGGATGAAACACCGTATGCCCTCTTCCGATAAACTGCATCCGGTCCGTTTCAAACTGGATATCGCCTGCGAGATCTCCGTCGATGACAGGGATCTCCGCAAGCCACATCTCTTTTTCTTCCTGACCTCTCGGCCGGCGGTTGGCCAGCAGTGCGTTGTACATAGGCTCATACTCTGTCCGCACAAAAAGGTTGCTGAAGGCGGGATGCGCCAGATCGCTGTTTCTTGAGGCCAGCACGACTTCAAAATAGCTTGTCACTTCGATGACGCAAGGGAGCGTTCCGTTGTTTTTTAAACTTACCTTTCTGATTTCCGCGTTATCATCAGAGACCACAACGATCTCAACCGTGGTTTCGATCTCCCCGTCTGTTCTGTGGAAGGTTGCTTTATCCGGTGTAAAAATCACCTCATACCGTTCTGAAGGATCATGAAGCGGAGAATAAGCAGCGGACCAATACCGATCTGTGTCAACATTCCTGACATAGAAGAACATACCGTAGCTGTCGATCACAGGATCTTCTCTCCACCTTGAGATATCGGCTGTCTTGTTCCTGCTGTAGCCGGTTCCTTTGTCCGTTACCATGACGGAGTAATTTCCGTTTGACAGAACATGTGCCTTCGGCAGCTCGAAGTCCGGAGTCGTAAACCTTCTGTAAGCCCCCTTGTCTCTGTAAATTTTAGCCTTTTGCGTAGCTATCTTTTCCTTGTTATCCTTTGTAAACAGTATATTGACCGGAATTTTCTCCTGAAGCAGCAGCCTGGCAGC
>JAQUYZ010000210.1 GCA_028691625.1 Eubacteriales bacterium | reverse complement strand
CAGGTACTGTTACCGCATTATCTCCTGCTCCTGCTGCGGGGTCATTGACCTATCCGATGAAAGTCACCCTGGATAATGAAACCGCAGAGGTAAAGCCGGGGATGTTTGCAGAGGTCATCGTAACCTCCGATAAAACGGCCGACGTCATTGCCCTGCCCTCCAGCTCAGTTTTAATCAAATCCGGCAAAACAGTAGTGGTCACCATAACTGACGATAATAAAATTGAATTCAGGGAAGTTGTGGTCGGCGTTGACAACGGTGAACTGGCCGAAATTAAGAGCGGTATCAAGGTCGGTGACACTGTCGTAATAGAAGGACAATATTATCTGGAAGAAACTTCAGAATTCAACATTATAGATTAGGGGTGACAGCATGAATTTTTCTAAAACTGCAATAATGCGTCCCGTCTCAACAATCATGCTGATGCTCATCATTGTTGTGCTCGGAGCGGTCTCATTTACCAGACTTCCTATTGACCTTTTTCCGAGAATGGAGCTGCCTTATGCCATGGCCATGATCCAGTATCCCAATGCAGCGCCGACGGAAATCGAAAATTTGGTTACAAAACCTGTGGAACAGCAGATTGCAACCGTTGAAAATATTAAAGGAATCTATTCCTATTCCATGGAAGGCAATTCCATCGTGCTCTGTGAGTTTGAAAACGGCACCGATATGAATTTTGCCTCTCTTGACATGCGGGAAAAAGTAGACATGATTGCGGACTACCTGCCTGAAAATGCAGCAGAGCCGATGATCCTCACCATGGATCCTACGATGATGCCGATTTCCCAGCTCTATGTTTCGGGGGACCTGTCCCTGGAGGAGCTGAATGCTTTAGTGAAGGATGAAGTAGTCCCCGCGATCGAAAGAAGCGAAGGAGTTGCTGCTGCTTCCAGTTTCGGCGGAACAGAAAAAGAGATCAGCGTCAGCTTCGACCAGGAAAGGCTCGCCGGCTATGGACTTACCCTGACCGATATCAGCCAGATGCTTGCCGCTGAAAACATCAGTCTTCCAAGCGGTGATGTAAAGAAAGGTTCCACGGAGCTGATCGTCCGTACCATCGGTGAATTTAAAAGCATCGACGACGTCAAGCATGTGCCCTTCGTTCTGCCGACCCGGGAAGTGATTTATCTCCAGGATGTGGCCTCCATAGAGGAGACGGTGAAAGAACAGACCTCCATCGGCCGGGTCAATGAAGTTCCGGCAATCGGAGTCAGCGTCACCAAGCAGTCAACCGCAAATACCGTAGTGGTTTCCAGACAGATAAATGAAGCAGTTGACGAACTAAAAGCGGCCCATCCGGAGCTGAGCTTTACTTTTTCCTATGATCAGGCAGAGTATATAAAAAACTCGATCGCAAATGTAGCGGAAACCGCCGCCATGGGTTGTCTCTTTGCTGTGCTCATCTGCTTCCTGTTTCTCAGAAACATTGCGTCTACGATGATCATTGCCATTTCCATCCCCACTTCCATCGTCGCGACCTTTATCGTCATGTACTTCACAGGGCTGACGATGAATGTGCTGTCTCTCAGCGGGCTGGCTGTCGCCATCGGCATGCTGGTGGACGACTCTATCGTTGTCATGGAGAATATTTATCGAAGACGGGATGAAGGGACCGGTGCCCTGGACGCTTCCATCCTGGGAACAAAGGAAGTGACCATGCCGGTATTCACCGCAACCATGACAAAGATTGCAGTATTCCTGCCCATCGTCTTTGTGCAGGGCATTGCCGCGACCATTTTTAAAGAGTTCTCTTACACCATTGGGTTTGCCCTGCTCTGTTCTCTGCTGGTAGCCCTTACCGTTGTGCCCATGCTCTGTTCCAGACTGTTGAATACAAAGGACATGGGAACACATATTAAAGTCGGAAAACATAATTATGAGCTCAAAGTACTGCCGCTGTTTGAACGCGGACTTCATTACGTGACGGAAGAATATTTAAAGTTTCTTAAATATTCTCTTCATCATAGAAAGAAAATCGTCGTGTGGTCCCTGATCATATTGATCACTTCCTCCGTTCTGGTTGCCTTTGTCGGAGGAGAACTGATGCCCGCCAGCGATGAAGGCAGCTTTAACATCAGTGTGGAAACACCCTTCGGCACTTCTTTGGAGGATACCGACAAAATAATCAGTGAAATCGAAGACTATGTCATTGAAACGATACCAGAGCTTAAGGTATGCTCCATCTCCATTGGCAACAGTAATATGTTCAGTATCAATTCCGCCAATATGTCTACTGTCTCTGTCAGTCTGACAGAGAAACAGGACAGAAAAAGGAGCACGACAGAAATCGTGAATCAAGCGTCTTTGGATCTGCAAAGCATTGTCGGAGCAAAGATCACTTTATCGGAAACATCCTCAATGGATATGTCCACCGGGGCCAGTCCGATTTCAATCCTTTTAAAGGGAGATGATCTTGATACCTTGAAACAGGTTTCCCTGGATCTGGAAAAGGTCATCCGGGGCGTAAAAGGCACCATCAACGTTACCACAGACATGACAGAAGGCAATCCTGAGCTGCGCGTTATCCTGCAGAGAAACAACGCCGCCCAGTATGGCATCACCTCTTATCAGCTGGCAAAATCTCTGGAGGCTGCCCTAAACGGAACAACAGCGACCACACTGAAAACAGGCGGTGATGAGACAGATATCGTGCTGTCTCTCAGTGATGCTTATAAAGAGTCTGTTGAAAACCTGAAGCAGATCGTCATCGCCGCACCGACAGGACAAATGGTGACCGTCGGCGAAATCGCAGATTTTGCCTTTGACAACTCCCCATCCCAGATCACCAGACAGGATCAGGTTAGAACCGTCACGATCTCTTCAAATATATCAGGCCGTGACCTGCAGTCCGTATCGAAGGATATTGACAAAGCTCTTTCGAGATATCAGCTGCCTGCGGGCTATACGATCGAAACCGGAGGAGAGCAGGAAGAGATGGTGGATTCTTTTACCAGTCTGGGCTACGCGCTGATGCTGTCCGTTCTTCTCATTTACATGATATTGGCTTCTCAGTTTGAATCGCTGCTGCAGCCGTTTATCATCATGCTCGCGATTCCGTTTGCTCTGACCGGTGCATTTCTGGCCCTGTTCCTGACGGGAACTCCGTTATCTCTGGTCGCCTTCCTTGGTATTATTATGCTGAGCGGTATCGTAGTAAACAATTCGATCCTTCTGATCGACTTTATCAATAAGAATAAGCTGGTTTATCCAACGCGAGAGGAGGCCATCCTCAATGCCGGGAGATTTCGTATCCGCCCAATCGTCATGACGATGCTGACGACCAGTTTGGGTCTGCTGCCATTGTCCTTAGGAATCGGATCAGGTGCGGAATTGCAGGCTCCAATGGGTATCACCGTGATCGGTGGATTGATCTTCTCAACAGTAATTACACTGATCATTGTGCCTGTATTCTACTCCATCATGGATGATCGTCATTTAAAAAGAGTCGCGCATAAAGCGGAAATGAAAGCAAGAAAACACGGGCTTACACAGGAGGAAGTTTAAATGTCAAAAGATAAGAAATCGAAACGGGATCTGATTCTCGATGCCGCATACAATCTTTTCATCAATAAAGGCTACTGGGATACAAAGATTATTGATATCGCAGATGGGGCAGGCATCGGAAAAGGTACCGTTTACGAATACTTCGAGAGCAAGGATGCCATTTTTCTTGAGCTGTTCAAAACAAAAGTGGCTTCCGGCTATGACAGTCTCTCAGAATTGCCGGACAAGAAAATTTCCTGCGAGGAAAAAATCAGGGAATACCTGGATGTCGAGCTTGACAATACTTCCAAATACACATTCAATAAAAGTTTTCTGATTGATCTGATGATGAAATCAGATGCATTCCGCAACCCTGATTTAATCCGTTCCATTCATTTGCTGGTTAAAAAAAAGTTTGCCATTCTGCATGGGATCATTGAGGAAGGAATTAAAAATGAAGAATTCCGGAAAACAGATCCCCTGCTGGCTGCTGTTTCCGTCATGGGCGCGATCAACTTCTACATCAGCATTGACTTCCTTCCAAGCGATCCCTGTGATCTGCTTCCGGTGATCAAAACACGAAATTGGGAGCGGGAAGAATTTTTAGACCTGCTGCTTCACGGGTTGAAGTCATAGATAAGATTGAATAAAAAAAAAGAAATGAGTGCACAATAAACCATGACTTTCCAATTCGCTAAAATGGCTGGAAATCATGGTTTTTTTGTACTATTCTGAAGATTTATATGATTAAAAAATAAATAATAATTTTCTGAAAAAACTAGTTACATTTGGAAGCTCCTGTTGTATAATAGACAAGTAATAGTTTACACATGTTATTTTTTTATGGAGGTGTTTTAATGTCAAAGTACACGCAAAAAGAAATCGGTGGTCTGTACGAATTAACAGATGCCGCTCGTGCTGAGCTCTCTTCATCTAAGTATTATAACGAAGATCTCGCACCTACTCCTGTTTCAGCTCGAACGTGGTCTACT
>JAQUYZ010000209.1 GCA_028691625.1 Eubacteriales bacterium | reverse complement strand
TGTTGAGGTTTGCAATTCAACAATAAAGCATATATACAGAAACCGCTACTGTTTTTTGAAAAACTTTGATCGAAGTGATCATTTTAGCGTAATGCTAGCCATCGCGTCAGCGATTTGGTACAATATAGTAAATCAAAAACAAGGAGGATTCGTATGGATTCACATGACAAGGGGAGAACAATCATGCAATCAAATAACAAATTACTGGTTTTTCTTGGTGCTTACCTATCTGTCGGAATTCTGTTTTTAGCCTTCTGCAAAAGGTTTATGACCGGCGGCTCCTGCTGCGGACCGAAAGAAAGATAAATTGCATTGCGACTGAGGGGCTGAACATTTGGTTTGGCTCTTTTTTTGACCGTTTTTAAAACGGGATGA
This sequence comes from Eubacteriales bacterium, assembly GCA_028691625.1. Lineage (GTDB taxonomy): Bacteria > Bacillota > Clostridia > Peptostreptococcales > Anaerovoracaceae > Anoxybacterium. The sequence goes on along the minus strand of JAQUYZ010000209.1, from coordinate 4,107 downwards.
AACGGGTAGAATATGGATGATAAAAATTTGATCAGAGGAAAAGGTGTTCAATGGGTGTAAGTATTTTTCAGGTAGCAGGGCCTGTCATGATCGGGCCGTCCAGTTCCCATACGGCGGGAGCCGCCAGGCTGGGGCGTATTGCGGCGAAGCTTGCAGATGATTTCGATTTTGTTTCCTTTGGCCTCCACGGCTCCTTTGCCAAAACGGGAAAGGGTCATGGAACCGACAAAGCTTTGCTGGCCGGGGTAATGGGGATAAGGGAGGATGACGAAGCCATCGCCGACGCTTATGCAATTGCGGACGAAGCAACGATCGGCTATGAATTTCATGACGTGGAACTGACAGGAATCCATGAAAACTCCGTGCGGATTGCGTTCTACAAGAACGGGGAGCTCTTGTGCAAGGTAGATGGTTCCTCACTGGGAGGCGGAGAGGTGATGATCAGCAGGATTAATGGCTATGAGGTAGAGCTGTCCGGAAATCTGCCGACAATTTTTGTCCGTCAACTGGACACCCGCGGGGTGCTCAGTCATATCACAACTGTTCTCGCAGAAGGCGGTATCAATATTGCGACTATGAAGGTCAGCAGGAAAAACAGGAGCGAAGAAGCCACCTGTGTCATCGAGGTGGACGAAGAGATCGAAGAGGGCTTGTTAAAGAAAATCGAAAACAATCCCAATATCTACGCGGTCAGATTTATATAACCTCAAAGAACAAAGATAAGATTTATAAACTGTAAAGGCGATTGGAGGAACTGCTATGTATCATAGTTGCAGACAGCTGCTGGAAATGACGGAGGCCCGTAAGGTGCCGATTCATGAGATTGTAATTGAAAATGAAATGAAAAACAGCAACCTCAGCAGGGCTGAGGTGATCGAAAATATAAAGAAGCGATACAGGATCATGCAAACTTCCGCAGAAAGGGCGCTGGAACAGCCGCTCTCCACGGAGGGCGGTCTGATCACCGGAATCGCTTCAACCCAATACCGCTATTCCAAATCCGGGAGTACTCTGTGCGGACGGTTTGTCAACACTGTGATGGCCAGAGCATTATCCTGCAGCGAGGTCAATGCTTCCATGGGAAAAATCTGTGCAATGCCGACTGCGGGCTCCTGCGGCATCGTTCCGGCAGTCCTGATTACCATCGGAGAGGAATACAACAAGACAGAGGAGGAAGTGATTGCGGCCTTGATCACTGCATCCGGGATGGGTACCATCGTTGTGGAAAATGCCACAGTGGCGGGCTCCGAGGGTGGCTGCCAGGCGGAATGCGGTGTAGCAGCGGCAATGGCTGCAGCCGGCGCTGTGGAGCTTTCGGGCGGCACGCCGGCCATGTCGATGGAAGCATTCTCTCTGGCGCTGATCAATGTGATGGGCCTTGTGTGTGATCCCGTTGCCGGGCTTGTGCAGATCCCGTGTGCACAAAGAAACGCATCCCAGGCAGTGAATGCGCTGCTTAGCGCGGATATGGCGCTGGGCGGGGCAGTCTTTCCGATCCCTGCGGATGAGGTGATCGACGCCATGTATAAGGTGGGCAAGCTGCTGCCGGTCCAGCTCAGGGAAACGGCCATGGGCGGAATTGCAGCCACAGAAACGGCAAAGGATATCACGGATAGAATCTTTCATCGGTGATTTTTAGATAAAAAATTCCAGAACAGAGGTTAAAATAGTAGAAAAAAGGTATTAATATTAAGAAGTTACGGTTATGACTGGAAAACACAAGGAGGAAAGATCAATGAAAATACTCGTTCCGGTGGACGGCTCAACTGCTTCCTGTCAAGCGGCCAAAAAATCCGTGGAAATCGCAAAGAACCATGACTCTGCTCTCAAATTGATCACGGTAATCGACCAGGATAAAATAGTAAGTCACAGAAGAAGCGAGAAGCTCTGGCGTCAGGTTGACGGTTCGATCATTGCAGGCAGAGCGGGGTCAATCGGTGAGGACAAACTGACAGACTCGCTGAGAGGGAATGCAGAGGAGCTTTTGGATTCCATCATAGAAGAACTGGACCTATGTGATATCAAGGCGGAAAAGGAGGTCCTGTTCGGGGAGCCTTACGAACAAATTCTTGAATGTGCCGAAAAGGAACAGATGGATCTGATCGTAATGGGCAACAGAGGTTTTTCGAAGATAAAACGCTTTTTTGTAGGCTCCGTGACCCAAAGGGTTATTTCCGAAGCGCCTTGCCCGGTGCTGGTCATCCATACAGATGTAGAGAATTGAGAACAATGTATTATCAGGAAGCACTGCGGATAAAATACACGAAGCGGTGCTTTTCTTATCTAAAGGCCGAAAACGCAACTCTGACAGCCACGTATTATCCATAAGATGTGTAAAAACACTTGACAAAAACACAACAATAGCTATACTGGAAATAATATAAAAATGCTAACAACATAACTAAGAACAAACCAAATTTGGAGGGTAAGATGTCAATTCGAAAAAAATTAGGGATCGACTTTGGTAATATCGATCCGATTACAACCAGGGAAGACAGGATCCAGTACATTAACTTTAAATTGGCATCCCTCGGCTTGCCCATTTATCGTTCCTATGATCCCAATCATGAAACAAACACCTATTTTATAGATTTAGTGGATGACATTATCAAGGATTATAAAGAAAAGAAGAGAATGGTTAATGTGAAGGAAGTCGGGATCTATAAGCGGATCAACCGGTTCTTCGAAACATATTTTGAAGACGTAGCCAACGTGCCGAAGGCAGTAGACGACACCCTCACGATGGATCATTACGGGCTGGCCAGAGAAATGTCTCTACCGCCTGATGCCAATACCTTCAGCAATGAGTACATTGACAGCTATCGCATCAAGCAAGGTGTACTGCACAATCCAAGAAACGACAGAAGAACCACCGAAGGCTCCTTTCATATTGCGGAGGGCGGCCTTGCGATTCCCTATGATAAAAAAGCCGTGCCGAAGGAAGCTTTTCTTAAGCTGTATGAGGCCGCGGTTCTTCCGCCCGGGGAGCTGAAGCTGCTTCCGTTTACCATAAACCAGGAGGAAGCTGCCGCCACATTCGTTTCGTTATTGATCAAGCCGATCATCTCGCCGAAGATCCCGGGTGTCCTTGGGGAAAAGAGAATGGAGGTTCTCTTTGTAGCGCCGGGAAGCCTGGTGTCAAACCTTGACTTTATCGAGTCCGTTTTCGGCAATATGGGGGATCCGAGCTTTCACAGCAATGACTCGGGTCTGGATGTAGAGAATTGGTCCGGACACACAGGTTATATTTTGCTTGCTCCCCACCTTACAAAAATGAAAAAGAAGGATCTGGGGCTGCCTCATTTTGATCAGGCGACGGAACGGCAGCGCCGTGACGGAATGTGCTATCGGGATGAAAATGAATTGTATAATGACGGCAATGCCTTTAAGCTCGCCTGCCGCGATGAAAGCGGCGTGGCGGTGACGCTGATCGCCGACAATTATTTCGGCTATTCCAAGAAGGAGATTAAAACACAGATCAGTTTTGCGGCAAACCTTTTCGGAAATGCAGAGGAAGAACATGCCGGAGGCACCATCGCTTATCCGCAGAGAAATCTGGGTGTCCATTACAACGCCATGGAAGACAGCAGTCTGGAGGGCTATTGCTTTGATGAGGTGGTAGAAAAATATGGCAGCATGATGGATCTCCAGGAGGATCACTACGGCATCGACAAGCTCAACAAGCAGGTGATCTATCTGCCTGAAAACATAAAAATAGATTTATATCAGAATGCAATTACATGGGATTATGAGGGACGGCTTTGCCGGATGAAGCTGCTGCCGGACTACTTCTATGTCCTTCCAAACGGAGAAAAAATTTATATCGAAAAGCATCCGGAAGCTCCTGTCTGGAAGCTCATCGGCACGGAAGCAAGGGGAACGTTCTGCCACAAGCCCTGCACCGTGTCGGGTGGCGGAAAATCCGAGATTTCCAAGTCCATCAGCAATTCCATCATTTACGGCACATATTATGTAAACGACTTGGAAAGGGATCTCGATCATGTGGAGCATATTCTCAATTACGATTACAGACATCGCTGGAGAGATGATCCGGGCAGGACACGTCCGGCAAGGCCGATCTTGTCCATCGACAGGACACTGGGCTCA
>JAQUYZ010000208.1 GCA_028691625.1 Eubacteriales bacterium | reverse complement strand
GACTTTTCATCCGGCATCGGCGTAAACGCACTGGGGTATTGCGATGAAGGCTGGATCAAGGCGGTTGCACAGCAACTGCAAATACTGCAGCATACCTCAAACCTGTTCTATACCGAACCCTGCGGTAAGCTTGCCGAGATGCTGATCGAAAGAACCGGCTATGACAAGGTTTTTTTCTGCAACTCCGGTGCGGAAGCCAACGAAGGGGCCATCAAAGCGGTTAGAAAGTACAGCTTCACAAAGCATGGAAAAGGCAGACATGGGATCATTACCCTGCAGGATTCCTTCCACGGCAGAACCATGGCAACCATTACCGCAACGGGACAGGATGGCTATCATAAATATTTCGATCCATTTATGGAGGGCTTCTCCTATGCGAAGCCGAACGATCTGGAAGACCTGAAAGCAAAAATCTCCGACAACACCTGCGCAGTAATGGCAGAACTGGTTCAGGGAGAGGGTGGCGTTAACAGGCTGGAGGGAAGCTATGTGAAAGCGCTGTATGACTTGTGCAGAGAGAAAGATCTTCTTCTGATCATCGATGAGGTTCAGACGGGAATCGGCAGAACCGGAAAACTATTCGCCTATGAGCATTTCGGGATTCGGCCGGATATCGTGACTATGGCAAAGGGCCTGGGCGCCGGCCTTCCCATCGGAGGGATTCTTTTCGACAAGAGCTGTTCCGATGTGTTGGAGCCGGGAGATCATGGAACCACTTTTGGCGGAAATCCGGCGGTATGCGCGGGAGGAGTCGAGGTGCTGAAGAGGGTCAATGAAGAATTTCTCGAACAGGTTGCCCAAAAAGGCAGCCATATGAAAAAGAAATTAGAAAAAATGGATGGCGTTTCACAGGTAACGGGTCTGGGGATGATGATTGGGATAACCCTGAAAGACAAGGATGCAAAGGAAGTGGTCAAGGAGGCGCTGAAGCTTGGATTAATCACACTGACGGCAAAGGACAGAGTCCGGCTATTGCCTCCCTTGAGTATCACATATGAGGAAATAGAGGAAGGGCTTGCGCTTTTGGAAGCAGCGATCAAATGAGCTTGATAAGGAACGGAGGAGCAATAGGTATGGAAAACGACAACATGCGGACGGAGAAGGATGAGCAGACCGCTTATTTGATTCTGGAGGATGGAACGGTGTACAGAGGAAAAGGCTTCGGCATACAGGGCACTGCCATTGGAGAAGTGGTATTCACCACCGGGATGACGGGGTACCAGGAGACTCTGACGGATCCGAGCTTTTACGGGCAAATCGTCACACAGACCTTCCCTTTGATCGGGAATTACGGGCTGAATGACGACGACGGAGAATCCCCGAAGTCCTGGGTCAAGGGCTATATCGTCAGAGAGTGGTGCGAAGAACCATCCAATTTCAGAAGCCAATATACCCTGGATGAGTTTTTAAAAAAGAATCAAATCATCGGTATCTGCGATATTGACACAAGAGCGCTCACGAAAAAAATCAGAGAGCACGGCGTTATGAACGGTGCAATCACAACAGCACTGCCCGAGAGTATGGATGCATTCTTAAAAGAATTGCGCGGATACATCATTCTCGATGCAGTGAAATCTGTTTCCTGTAAGGAGAAGACGTTTTATCCCGCAGCCGGTGAAGAATTCCATGTTGTGCTGTACGATTACGGATATAAGGCAAATATTCTGCGCTGCCTGCAAAAGAGAGGCTGCAGCGTGACGGTGGTGCCATACAATACGACGCTTCAGGAGGTTTTGGAGCTGAAACCTGATGGGATCATGCTTTCCAACGGGCCCGGAGATCCGGCAGAGAACACGGAGGCGATCAATATTTTAAAGGGACTGATGAACAGCGGAATCCCGATCTTTGGGATCTGCCTTGGCCATCAGCTCCTGGCACTGGCCAACGGTGCAGAGAGAGAGAAACTCAAATACGGCCATCGGGGTGCCAATCAGCCGGTTGCCGACAAGCCGCGGGACAGAGTATTCATCACCAGCCAGAACCACGGATATGCCGTTGTCGGCGCTACGCTGGATCCAAAGGTGGGATTTGTAAGCCACAGCAATGTGAATGACGGCAGCTGCGAAGGAATCACCTACGCAAACGGGAGGGCTTTTACAGTGCAGTTTCATCCGGAAGCCTGCTCCGGGCCGCAGGATACGGAGTATCTGTTCGATCAATTCATCAAAATGATGTCACAGAAGTAAAGAAGGGGAGAACAACATGCCATTAAATAAGGAAATAAAAAAGGTACTTGTGATCGGCTCGGGACCGATTGTCATCGGCCAGGCGGCCGAGTTTGACTATGCGGGAACGCAGGTCTGCCGCACATTGAAGAATGACGGGATCGAAGTTGTTCTGGTGAACTCCAATCCTGCCACCATCATGACGGATAAGACCATGGCGGACAAGGTCTATGTGGAACCCCTTACCCTGCCAGTATTAAAGAAGATTATCAAGCTGGAAAAACCGGACAGCATTCTGCCGACCATGGGAGGGCAGACTGCCTTAACCTTATCGATGCAGCTGGCAAAGTCAGGCTTTCTCGAGGAGCAGAACGTAAGACTGCTTGGTGCAGCGCCGGAAACCATCGATAAAGCCGAGGACAGGCAGCTTTTCAAGGATATGCTGGAATCCATCGGAGAGCCGGTGATCCCTTCCAGGGTAGTGACCGATATGGAGGATGCGCTGGAGTTTGCCGAGGAGATCGGATATCCGGTCATCGTGAGACCAGCCTATACCCTCGGGGGTACTGGCGGCGGGATGGCAGCAAACAGAAAGCAGCTTCTAAAAATTGGGGAAAACGGATTGAGACTGAGTCCCATCAATCAAATCTTGGTTGAAAAAAGTGTGGCAGGCTGGAAAGAAATCGAATTTGAAATTATTAGGGACAGCAAAAATAATACAATCACCGTCTGCTCCATGGAGAACGTTGACCCTGTGGGTGTACATACGGGGGATTCCATCGTTGTAGCGCCGGCAGTGACCCTTTCCGATAAAGAATATCAAATGCTTCGGACCGCATCCATCAATATTATTCAGGCATTGGGTGTCGAAGGCGGCTGCAACTGTCAGTTTGCGCTCCATCCGGACAGCTTTGAATATGCAGTCATTGAGGTGAATCCAAGGGTGTCCAGATCCTCAGCCCTGGCATCCAAAGCAACAGGGTACCCCATTGCAAAGGTTGCCTCCAAGATTGCCATCGGCTATACCCTGGATGAAATCGTCAACACGGTCACGGGGAAAACCTATGCCTGCTTTGAGCCTGCGCTGGACTATATTGTTGTGAAATTTCCGAAGTGGCCCTTTGACAAGTTTGTTTATGCGAAGAGGACTCTTGGAACCCAGATGAAGGCGACGGGAGAGGTTATGGCGATCGGAACCTCCTTTGAGCAGGCAATGATGAAAGCAGTTCGCTGTATTGAGCTGAATCTTGACACTCTGAATCTGAAAAAGCTAAAGGACAAGGATACTCACTTCATCGAAGAATCTCTCCATCACTGCGATGATGAGAGGATTTTTGTTATATATGAAGCATTGAAGAGGGGATGCACCGTCGATACGATCTTCAAGATCACAAAAATCGACCGATGGTTTCTCGATAAGCTAAATAATCTGGTAAACATGGAATATGACTTGATGCAGGGATTGCTGACCCGGGAAAAGTATAAGAAAGCCAAGAAAATGGGTTTCCTGGACAAAACAATAATCGCCCTGAGCGGACAGGAGCCGGAAGAAAGAATGTATCCGGTCTACAAGATGGTAGACACCTGTGCTGCAGAGTTTGCAGCCGAGACGCCGTACTTCTATTCAACCTTTGATGAGGAGAATGAGGCCAAAGAATTTATGGAGCAGCACGATACGGGGAAAAAGAAGGTCATCGTTTTCGGTTCGGGACCGATCCGAATCGGGCAGGGGATCGAATTCGATTATTGCTCGGTTCATTGTGTGTCCGCGCTGAAAGAAGCCGGCTACGAAGCGATCATTGTGAACAACAATCCGGAAACCGTTTCCACCGACTTTGATATCTCCGACAGACTGTACTTTGAACCGTTGACACCGGAGGATGTAGACGGGATCATCCAAACGGAGAATCCCTGGGGTGTCGTGGTTCAGTTTGGCGGGCAGACTGCCATCAAGCTTACAAAATACCTGAAGAAGAAGGGAGTCAGGATACTTGGTACTTCTGCGGACAGCATCGATGCGGCGGAAGACCGCGAGCGCTTTGACAAGCTTCTGGAGCACTGCAATATTCCGAGGCCCAACGGCAGGATGGCGTATACCACTGAGGAAGCCGCCAAGGAAGCCCAAAAGCTGGGGTATCCGGTTCTGCTCAGACCTTCTTATGTGTTGGGCGGCCAAAATATGATCATCGCCTATACCAAGAGTGATGTCATTGAATATATGGATATCATCACCCAGACGGAGCTGGAAAACCCGGTGCTCATCGATAAATACCTCATGGGAACAGAGGTGGAAGTGGATGCGGTCTGCGACGGAGACGATTT
>JAQUYZ010000207.1 GCA_028691625.1 Eubacteriales bacterium | reverse complement strand
TTCCTTCAGGCGTTTTGAAATCGTAGTCGATTGTTCCATGGTCCAGCGATAACCTTCATCATAGGAATTGAGTATCAGGACATGCTTGAAATTTAAAGGCTGGACATCACTTTTTATTTCAGCTGCATGGGAATAGAGCTGCAATACAGTATCAGTGCCGGCAGGCACCCAAATTCTGATTATGATCATTGCAGCCAGTAGTATTGTTCCGATAACGGTAAAGAGGCTTCTCTGCATTTCATTCGTTCCTTAACCTGCATTGAGATTGAAAGATTGTTTCTGCTTTGGGCAATTCCAGCCTTTCAGCTGATTGATGTGACTAATATACCCATTTACAGATACTGGTTAACAAAAGAATGTCAATTTCATTCAATTTAATATTGGTTTACCGCATAAAAACTGCGATTACATACTAATCTGCATACCTCCAATAAAAATTAGTATAAATTTACATTTTAAATCCATATAATAATTTGTATGCAGGAGCCCCAACAAATTCAGTTAATATTTACCAAACTCCACATCGTTTAGGTTGATGCGGGGCTCGGCAGCATGAGAGATAGATTTAATGCTTTCATCAGGAATGTTATATTTTTTATCAATATGATTTCTACCCATTATCTCTTCGATAGCCAAAAGCATATCCGGGCTCAGCTTGTCAATGTTTTCTAATCCGGCACCTTTCGCTTGTTTTAGGTTGAAATTAGCTACCATCTGTTTTAACAGCTCCGCCTGTCCTGAAAGCTCTTCGCTTGCCGCGGCGCCTTCCTCAGCTGTTGCCGAGGTGGTCTGTACGACCTGGGATACCTGCTCAACAGCCTGGTTTATCTGCGCAATAGCGTGAGCCTGCTCGCTCGACGCCGCGGTTATTTGATTGACAAGCTCCGCCGCTTTTGTAATGCTCTCTACAATTTCATTTAACGCATTTGCCGTGTTGGTTGCGATTGTTGTACCGTCTTCCACTTTTTTAATGGATCCTTCAATCAGGGCTGTTGTCTCTTCTGCAGCACTTGCGCTTCTCTGCGCCAGATTTCTTACCTCTTCTGCTACAACCGCAAATCCTTTCCCGTGCTGCCCTGCTCTTGCAGCCTCTACTGCCGCGTTAAGGGCAAGAATATTTGTCTGGAATGCAATATCGTCAATCACCTTAATGATCTTTGAAATATTTGTCGACGATTCATTAATATCATGCATAGCCTTAAGCATTTCCTTCATCTGCTCGTTACCTTTTATCGCATTTTCTTTGGCCATGATACTCAATTCATCAGCCTGGCCTGCTCCTACGGCATTCTGCTTGACCTGTGTGGACATTTCGGTTATCGCTGCTGTTACTTCTTCAATAGAGCTTGCTTGTTCTTCTGAACCCTGAGATAAAGCCTGGCTTGAGGACGAGATCTGATCCGCGCCAACCGCGACCTGCTGAGCTGCCGTATTGATTTCTCCTAGAGTCTGATTCAGCGAGTGAATGATTTCGTTACAGGACTCCGAAATCTTTGCAAAATCACCCTTATATGCTCTGACGGTGTCAATATTCAGATCTTTTTTGGCCATCTTAGTCATGATAGCAGTAATTTCATGAACCACATTATCAAGGACTGCTGCAGTAGTATTAACAGAATCCGTAAGTGAAGCGTAGTCGCCCTTGTAGCTTCCTTTTACCGAAACATCCAGATGGCCCTGCGACATCTGGAGCATCACTTCTTTGATTTCATGAATCGGTTTCGCTACTGAATCGATAATTCCGTTGATACCATTAATGATACTTTTATATTCCCCTTTGAAGATGCCGGTGTCGCCCCTTGAATTCAGATTGCCTTCCACAGCTGCTAAGGCTAGACTTTCCGCTTCGTTGATAAGTGATCGGATCGCTTCCATCATTTCGACAGCCGCAGGTACTATTTTATCATTTTCACTTCGCTTTCCGGTTTTTTTCAAACCCTCAAGCTCGCCGGTATCTCCGCTTGCAACCTTTTCAAATATCTCCTGTATCTCTAAGAGTTGGTAGTTTAAATCATTAATGGAATTTGCAAACTCCAACATTTCCCCTTTATAACTGTCTTTCATTTTCAGCGAAAAGTCGTGCACCGCCATTCCGCTCAATACGTCTGCTGCTTCAGAAAGAGGCTACGTTACAGCATCCAGCATGGTGTTCATGCCGATTACAATCTCCCTAAATCCGCCGTTGAACTTATCGGGATTTCCCCTTTCATTTTTCACATTGCCTTTTGCTACCTCTCCTGTGATTCGTTCAACTTCATCCTGAATATCCTGAACCGCCCTCATCATTCCTATGGCTGCAGGCATCAGTTTATCATTTTCACAACGCTTTCCTGATTTTTCGAATTCACCGAGACGGCTCAAATCCCCGTTTGAAACTCTTACAAATGCATCCTGTACACTAAGCAAACGGGAAATAAGAGAATTTATGTTGCCGGAAAACTGCATAAATCGGCCGTTATAATCACCCTTCATTTCTAACGTATAGTCGTTTTTCTCCAATTTTTCCAATACGGTGCCAGCTTCATTGAGCGGCTGCGATATGACTTCCACCGAAGAATTGATGTCCCTGCAGATTTTAGAAAATACGCCTCTGTACATTTCGTTGTTCATGCGATAGTCAATATTGCCCTCATTCATATTAGATGAAAGGGCTCTGGTATCCTTTAGAATCCCATCGAGAGACTCCTTGAGATTTTGTATGTAACTGCTGATGCTTACAAAGATCCCTCTGTCAGGCCTCATATCATCATTGCTTTCAGAAATTTCGAAGTCTATATTTAGATCTCCATCCGATAACTTTTTTAGGTTTGATTCCAGTTTCAATATTTCTTTTCTCTGGTATTCAATGATACCGGCCTGTTCATGGATAATTCTGTTCTTCTTCAACATGATTTGTTATTCCTCCAACTTTTCAATTCAGTTCCTCACTATGCGATAATACCCACCATATCCACATCGTCATTCTGCATAAGTTTGTTGCAGTCAAGAATCAGTATTACATCACTCCCTACTTTTCCAATTCCTTTCAGATACCTGTTTTCAATGCTATTATGCAAATCAGGAGGAGGCACTACATTTTCATCTGAGATTCGCAAAACTTCCGATACGCTATCGACAATCAATCCCATTGTAATCTCTTCCACTTTAACCACAACAATGCAAGTTCTGTCGTTATACTCGATAGGTTTCTTCTTAAATCTTAACCTCACATCCATTACGGATATGATTTTGCCTCGTAGGTTAATAATCCCTTTAATGTAAGGCGGCAGATCAGGTATCTTTGTAATCGGCTGAATGCCTATAATCTCAGTTACAAATTTGATTTCAATGGCATAAACCTCCTTGGCGAGAATAAATGTCAGATACTTGCCTCTTTGCGTATCTTCTTCAAATTCCAGTAACTCTTCCGGTGTCATCGGCATAATATGTCTCCTTTCATCCAATACGAAATTCCTGCAAATCGAGGAATCTTACGAGGTTCGTTCGATAGACATGTTAATATGTATTATAGACAAAGACGAGCCTAAATTCTTTATAATCCCGAATTTGTCCTGTCCATTAATCTGACAAATAATATCATAATCCGATATATTTCTACAATTTTCCACATATTATGATAAACTACTTATAAAACAAGGAGAATATGGAAAACTAATGAAAGATAATATTACTTACGGAGAATGTCTTTCGGAGATATTAAAGGCGTTAAATTTAAAAAGAAGCATGCTCGCTAGGGAAATAAATATTGACTCATCCCTCGTCTATAAATGGATACGAAATGAAAGAGTTCCTTCCTATGATTCACCATACATCGATCTTATCTTGAATTACCTTTCGAGAAGAGCAATTAATCCGCCTCAGAGAAAAGCTTTGATTGAAATTTTAGCGAAATACGAAATCGAATTATTTGAGTCAAGTGACGATTCACTTTTCAATCATCTCAGATTAATGCTTCAAAACTCACAGGGTTACTCTATCAAACTGCACAATCAGATGAAAAGCGAGCGAAAGCTTGTCTCAACCAGAATTTCAAGTGTTACCGGCTTTATCAAAAATATAGATATCCAAAGCAGCGCGAAGGATAACAATTCATTTGACGGGGAAGACTTTCAAAGTGTGATCAATAACGGAAAACTATTCTGTGACAGTGATAATGTTAAAATTGCAAGAGGCAATCTGAAGGTTCTATACGCTGCTATCAGTTTGTTGAAGCAGGCTCCAATAACACCACTTTCAGATAACAACACCATTCTTATCACCTTCAACAGTTACTTGAAACTTCTGCTTACAAAAAATGATCTGTACTGCTTTTGGATCAAGAGGCTTCATGAATTATTGAGTGGCGGCTGGAAGCTCATTGTACATATTACGCTGGATAATAATGCAGATCGGACGATCAGTATCATTGAAGTTATTCAGTCACTGTTGCCTCTTGGTAATCTGACAGTATATTATTGCAACAAATATTCCAATGACCTTCCCAAGAATA
>JAQUYZ010000206.1 GCA_028691625.1 Eubacteriales bacterium | reverse complement strand
ATGAGATTCCGCATCAGTCCGGTATGAGATTTTTTATGATAGTAGGAATAGCCTTTTTCATTGCAGAAATCAAGAGACATTTTTAATATCTCATTGAAATCGGGATCCACCAGCTGGCATTCCTCTACTGTCACGATAGACATAAAACGACCCTTTTTGTGCATTCCAAGGGTCATTTTCCCGTTTTTAATTTCATCACCGAAGGTATATTCCATCTTATTACGATACGCGTAACGTTTCGGACTGCCCTCGATCCCCAGATATTTTCCGTAGCTGATCTTTTTTTCATCCAGAAGCCTTTGTACTTCCTTGCCTTTCAGGATAATCTGTTCCCGATACGGTATCTCCTGATAAATACAGCCTCCGCAGCCTTGATTATGCTTGCAGATTTCCATAATTGCCTCCAATTGTCTTTATTTTTTGTTCAAATCATCCAATTTGGATAAATCGTAAGGAGTTTCCTGATATACATAGTTCAGCCAGTTCGCAAAGAAAAGGTTTCCATGGCCGCTCCATTTTACAACAATTCCCCTGGACGGATTATCCTCCCTGAAGTAATTCCTCGGAACGTCAATTTCCAAACCTTTATTAATATCTCTTTCATATTCCAGCTTTAAGGTTTCACGATCATATTCCATATGGCCCTGAACGAAGATCATTCTCTTGTCTCTTGTAGAAATTATATGAGGTCCTGTGGCATCTGATTCGGCCAATATCGTCAGCTCATTGATTTTCTGAATATCTTCCTTTCTGATCTGTGTATGTCTGGAATGAGGCGCAAAAAATTCCTCATCAAAGCCTCGGGTCAGCTCCGACTTTTTATCCTTCAACTCATGCTGGAATACACCGAAAAGCTTTTCGGGCATCACGAACTTATTGATTCCGTAATGATAATACAGCGCAGCCTGCGCGCCCCAGCAGATATGCAGTGTACTGAATACGTTGGTTTTTGTATACGCAAAGATCTCTGAGAGTTCCTTCCAGTAATCCACTTCTTCAAAGGGCAGGAATTCAACAGGCGCTCCGGTGATAATCATGCCGTCAAACCTTTGATTCTTGATCTCCTCAAAGGTTTTATAAAAATTATCCAAATGCAGCTTGTCGGTATTTTTCGAATCGTGGGAGTCCATGGTCAACAGCTGAAGCTCCACTTGCAGCGGCGTATTAGCCAGCATTCTGATCAGCTGGGTTTCCGTCACCTCCTTGGTGGGCATCAGATTCACAATTGCGATACGCAGCGGTCTGATGTCCTGAGTGGAAGCCCTCTGGACGTTCATTACGAAGACGTTTTCTTCTTTTAATGTTTTATATGCAGGTAAGCCCTTTGGTATTAAAATAGGCATCTTATCATCTCCTTCCTTTTGTTAAAACTTTCCGTATTTATGGTAAAAATCTTTTTTGAATTCTAAAAACCTATCTTCTTCGATTGCGTTCCGCATCCCGTCCATAAGATGGATTAAAAAGGAAAGATTATGATTTGTAAGCAGCATGGAAGATAAGATTTCATTTGATTTAAATAAATGTCTCAGATATGCTTTTGAATAGTTTCTGCAGGTATAGCAGTCGCATTCCGGGTCAAGGGCGGTGAAATCTTTTTCATATGCGGCGTTTTTAATGATGACCTTCCCATGGGACGTCATAGCCGTTCCGTTTCTGGCGATTCTGGTCGGCAACACACAGTCGAACATATCGACACCCCGTTCCACCCCTTCGAAGAGGCAGTCGGGGCTTCCTACACCCATAAGGTATCTTGGTTTACTGGCCGGAAGGTAATCGACACAGTAATCAAGAACCTCATACATCAGTTCCTTCGGTTCTCCGACTGAAAGGCCGCCGATGGCATAGCCCGGAAGATCCATTTCAACGATCTCCATGGCACTCTGATGTCGAAGATCCTGATACATTCCCCCTTGCATGATCCCGAACAGGGACTGTTTTTCCGTATTTTTATGCGCTTCCTTGCAGCGCGCAAGCCATCTTGTAGTTCTCTCCAATGATTTTTGTACATATCCGCGGTCTGCCGGATACGGCGCGCATTCATCAAAGGCCATCATGATATCGGAACCCAGTGCATTCTGCACTTCTATTGATTTTTCGGGAGAAAGCATGTGTTTGGATCCGTCGATATGGGAACGGAACTCTACGCCCTCCTCAGTAATTTTACGCAGATCACCAAGGCTGAAGACTTGAAAACCGCCGCTGTCGGTCAGAATCGCACGGTCCCAGTTCATAAATTTGTGGAGCCCGCCGGCCTCTTTCACGATTTGATGACCCGGCCTCAAATAAAGATGATAGGTATTGGAGAGAATGATCTGTGCTCCCATTTCCTTCACCTCGTCCGGGCGCATTGCTTTCACGGTCGCCGCTGTTCCCACAGGCATAAAGACAGGTGTTTCGATACTTCCATGGGGAGTATGAACCCTGCCTCTTCTCGCTCTTGATCTTTGATCCGTCTTTAACAATTCATATGTTACTGCTGTCATTTTCACCTCATAAAATCAGCATCGCATCTCCGTAGCTGAAAAAACG
Source organism: Eubacteriales bacterium (assembly GCA_028691625.1). GTDB lineage: Bacteria > Bacillota > Clostridia > Peptostreptococcales > Anaerovoracaceae > Anoxybacterium. Next base: position 1,964 of record JAQUYZ010000206.1, on the reverse strand, counting down.
ATACTGCTGTTCTACTGCTTCTTTATAGATCTTCAAGATTTTCTCTCTATTATACAATGCGGACACCAGCATTAGCAAGGTTGATTTTGGCAGATGGAAATTGGTGATCAAGCTGTCGATCACCTTGAATCGGTACCCCGGATAGATAAAGATATTCGTGTTCCCGCGGCCCGGTATCACGGTTCCATCAGATGCCGCAGCACTTTCAACCGTTCTTGTGGAGGTGGTGCCTACAGAGATAATTCTACCGCCTGCCTGCTTTGTCTCATTGATCACAGCCGCATTCTTCTCATCGATTTCATACTCCTCGAAATGCATTTTGTGTTCTTCTACGGTCTCGCATTTCACAGGGCGAAAGGTTCCGATTCCGACGTGCAGAGTGACATAAGCGATTTTAACGCCCTTCTGCTTCACCATTTCGATCAAATCTTCCGTAAAATGAAGACCCGCTGTCGGTGCGGCCACAGAACCTTCTTCTTTGCAGTAAACAGTCTGATACCGCGACTTGTCTTCATCGTTGCTTTCTCGTTCAATATAGGGTGGAAGTGGAATTCTTCCGATCCTGTCAAGCAGATCATGGAAATCCCCTTCATATTCAAAATGAACGATTCTGGTTCCATTCTCGCCATATTCCATGATTTTCGCCGATAGCGAGCCGTCTTCCGAAAAAGAAACCCGGTCACCGACATGCAGTTTTTTACCGGGCCTTACCATGACTTCCCAAATATCGCCTTGTATTCTCTTAATCAATAAGAATTCAATCTTTGCTTCGGTGATTTCCTTTATGCCAAACAGTCTTGCCGGAATCACCTTTGAGTCATTCATTACCAAACAATCGCCAGGATTCAGATATTCCAGTATATTGTAAAAATGCCGGTGTTCCAGCTTGTCTGTTTCCCGGTCTGCCACCAACAGTCTCGATGCGTCCCGCTTATCAGCAGGGTGCTGTGCAATCAGTTCTTCCGGTAAATCGTAGTCAAAATCTTCAATGCGCATATTGTGTCCTCTTATCGTTAAAATTGTTTGAATCATCCTATTATTTTATCTCGATATCTGTGTAGTAATACTTTAAAATTTCATCGTAGGAAAAGCCCTGCTTTGCCATTTCAACTGCACTGTCCTGTGGCATGCCAACGCCGTGTCCGTAGCCATAGCCGTTGAAGCATGCCGTTCCTCCCGTCACAATTTCCGATTCTGCCGCTCCTCCTAATTGAACCGTTGAAGTTCCGTTTGAACCGTAAATCGCCTTGCTTTCGGACTTTGTTACCGTTCCGCTTCCGGAAATGACATAAAGATTGGTTTCCGGATTTATAGCAGCAGAACCGTTGCTGATTTTCCAGTTCGTTGAATCTGCAGAGCCTTCCATATCGCTGTCTTCCAGCCGAAACATCAGCGATTTGACTATGGTGGCGCCGAGAACATTTCTGATCTTTTCCTTATCCAGGGTGACTGTCGAACTGCTGCCGACGATTCGAAGTTCAGAAACGGCACCTGTACTGTTTCTGGATTTGATCGCAATGGATTGTATCGTTCCGGGGCTGCAGCCCGCAGCTTCCATCTTCTGCTCGATCGTGTCGAAGGAGAGACTGGTACTCCAGGGATAGACCGGACTATATTCATCCTTGACCGCTCTCAGGTATGGATGCCTGTAGGCCCAGACATCCTCCACATTCTGTGTATAGCCTCCGCTGTTTTTAAAATAAAACGCCGTAACCGGTGTTTCATTGCTGTAAAGCATCTCGCCGCAAGTCTCGTCTGCTGCCTGAACGGTAGATGAATACTCGTCCGAATACCCTTTGTAAACCTGACAATGGGTCGTCGCGCACAGATCAAACCCGTCCGCAGAATGTTTGTTCAAATTCAGTTCTCCGAAGCTTCTGACCGCAACTGCCTGCGCTTTCAATGCTTCAATCGGATTGGAATAATGAAGCTCGGAATTCAACACACCGTATACATAGTGCTCC
>JAQUYZ010000205.1 GCA_028691625.1 Eubacteriales bacterium | reverse complement strand
GCAGACGAACCCGGACACCATTCTTCTCAAAACGAGCAGGATAACAGGAATTATGCTAAATTCGCAAAGATACCGATGATGGAACCGGCCGACAGCCAGGAAGCCAAGGAAATGGTAAAGCAGGCCTTCGCCATCAGCGAGGAGTTCAATACACCCGTGTTGATCCGAATGACGACAAGGATCTGTCACTCGAAGGGAATCGTGATGCTCAGTGATCGGGAAGAAGCGGGCATAAAAAGGTACAGAAAAAATATTCAGGAAAATATACCGGTACCGGCATTTGTAAAAAAAATGAGGGTACGTGTGGAAGAGCGAACAGGAGAGCTTCAACAATACTCCGATGTAACGCCTTTGAATTACATCGAACGCGGTCGCTCAGAGGTTGGCGTTATTGCTTCCGGAGCAGCATTTTATTATGCGAAGGAGGTATTTGGCGATACCGTTTCCTACTTGAAGCTGGGGTTTACCTATCCGCTTCCCGTAAATAGAATTCTGGAATTTGCAAAGGGCTTGAAAGAAATTTATGTCATAGAGGAGAACGATTCCTATATTGAAGAACATATAAGATCCCTGGGTATTAACTGCCATGGAAAAGATATGTTTCCGTACACCGGAGAAATGACTCCTGATGTGATCAGAAAGTCTGTTTTCGGAAAAACAATGGATACGCTGCAATACAATAAAGACAGTCTGGTATCCAGACCGCCGGCTTTATGTGCAGGCTGTCCTCACAGGGGGTTTCTCCTGGAATTAGGGAGGCGGAAAAACCTATTGATGTCAGGAGACATCGGTTGTTATTCCTTGTCGTTTATGGAACCATATAGTGCAATGGATCTCAGTCTGTGCATGGGGGCGGGATTCAGTATAGGGCATGGAGCACAGCAGGTTTTTAACCGGAAGGATTCTCCTGAGACAAAGAGGGTCGTTTCATTTATGGGCGATTCAACCTTTTTCCATACGGGAATCAATTCTCTTATCAATGTCAGCTACAACCAGAGCAATACGATCAATGTGATCCTTGACAACCGCATCACGGGGATGACCGGACATCAGCAAAACCCCGGGACCGGTTATACTTTGCAGGGTAATCAGGGAAAGGAGATCAGCATAGAAAGAATTGTAGAGGCCTGTGGATTTGAAAACATAAAAGTAATTGATCCAAATAATCTTGAAGAAGTGAAAGATACATTGGATTGGGCGTTGTCGCTGGAGGGCCCGTCTGTCATCATTACCAGATGGCCATGTGTTTTGAAGAAATTGACCGCGACCGACCGGAATGAGTTTCATGGAGTTTTTCAAAACAGGTGCGTGGTAGATGAGAACACTTGCACCGGCTGCAAAGCCTGCAGCCGTATAGGATGCCCAGCAATATCCTTCAATAAGGAAAAGAAGAAAGCGAGCATTTCGGGAACAAGCTGTGTCGGTTGTGAGGTCTGCAAGCAGGTTTGCGCTTTTGATGCTATCGTGAAGGAGGAAAAGTATGACGAGTAACATTATGCTGGTTGGGGTTGGCGGTCAGGGTACGATTCTTGTAAGCAAGCTTCTTACGATAGGTTTATTGGAATGCGGATATGATGTCAAAATGAGTGAAATACATGGCATGTCACAAAGAGGAGGGTCAGTTTCATCGCAAGTCAGGTATGGCGACCGCGTCTATTCACCAGTCATCGAAATGGGCAGTGCTGATGTCCTGATTTCGTTTGAATTGATGGAGACTCTGAGATGGCTGGATTATTTACGGCCGGGCGGAAAAATCATTGTGAACGATTTGAAGATCGCATCATTGCCAATCCTCACAGGGAAACAGGAGTATCCGGCGGATATTGACAGAGTATTAAAGGAAGCTGCGCGCACTTATATAATTCCCGCATCGGAACAGGCTGAAAAATTAGGAAACGTAAAAGTCATGAACATCATTCTTTTTGGAACCATCGCTAAAATTATGGAGCTAGAGGATATTGACTGGGATAATATTATATCGAAAAATCTACCCGGCCATCTGGTGGATATTAATTTAAAAGCATTTAAAACCGGAATGGGTTTACTGGAATGAAAAAGTATACTTTTTTATGGTGCCTAATCGTGTTGTTGGCAGTTGCTGTCGTGGTTCTCCCTGAGCCACGAGCCGTATTTATAAATCTGACGACGGAACATCCATACTTGATGGGGTTTCTGAAGTTTGCATTATTGGCAACCATGGGAGAGCTTCTGGCGATCAGAATCAGGAACGGCTGCTGGAAGCTTCCCGGAGGAATTCTGTGCAGGACGTTGGTTTGGGGCGTACTAGGTATGATGATTACTCTCATGTTTCAGGTTTATGCGGGAGGAATTGAGCATTGCTTAATAAAAGGATTTTTACCCGGCAGCGAAAATCGGTTCCTGTTTGCACTATGGGCAGCAGTCATCATGAATTTATCCTTTGCGCCGGCCTTTATGGCATTCCACCGTGTTACAGACACATTCATAGACAAATACTGCAGCGGCTGCAGAAGCATAAAGGTGTTCCATGTTTTGTCGGAGATTGACTGGGTTGAATTTATTCATTTTATTGTTTTAAAAACGATCCCGTTTTTTTGGATCCCTGCACATACGATTACCTTTCTGCTCTCACCTGAATACCGGGTTGTCATGGCGGCGTTTCTCTCGATTGCTCTTGGCGTATTTTTATCCCTGGGTAAAAGACACAATAAAACAATGGAGGTTCATGGAAATGAGTTATAAGATTTTAGCAATCAATCCAGGATCCACTTCTACAAAAATCGCTGTTTATGAGGATGAAAAGGAAGTATTCTGTGAAACGATCGATCACACCGATCAAGATTTGAACAATTACGAGCATGTTTCGGATCAGTATGAATTCCGTAAGGAAGTTGTTCTTTCACGATTGGCGGAAAATAAGATTTCAACGGAACAAATCAATGCAGTCGTAGGAAGAGGCGGGATGCTGCCGCCGGTAAAGGCCGGCGGTTATCTTGTGAATCAGGCGATGAAAGACCGAATCATCAACGGCCCTATCATATCCCATGCCTCCAATCTGGGAGAACTGATTGCCGATGCTATCGCACAGCCTTTGGGAATTCCGGCCTATATCTATGACTCCGTGTCTTCCGACGAGCTTTATGAAATAGCCAGAGTGACCGGGATTCCGGAGGTTTCCCGTCAAAGCTTCTGTCACGTTTTAAATGCCAAGGCTATGTGCCGAAAAGTTGCCGGAATCAATCGAAAGACGTATGAAGAACTTAATTTCATTGTGGCCCATCTGGGAGGCGGAATATCCGTCAGCATACATGAGAAAGGGAGGATCGTCGATGTGATCACGGATGATGCCGGACCGTTTTCGCCGGAAAGAGCCGGAAGTATCCCCCTTTTGTATATTGTTGATATGTGCTACTCGGGCCAGTATGACAAACGTTCAATGCTGAAAAAGCTCAGGGGGTATGGCGGAATGAAAGCCCATCTGGGTACCCATGACTGCCGCACAATTGAAAAGATGATCGAAGAAGGCAATGAGAAAGCGAAACTGATTTATGAGGCACAAGCTTACCAAATAGCAAAGGGAATAGGGGAATTGGCTCCGGTTCTGTCGGGCAAAATTGATTATATCTTACTGACCGGCGGTGTGGCATATTCTAAAATGCTGATGGATATGATTTCTGAAAGGGTAAGCTTTATCGCGCCTATTGTGATCATGCCAGGTGAAAATGAGATGGAATCACTGGCTTTGGGCGCCTATAGAATTTTAAGCAGGAAAGAAGAATATTCCACTTACATTGAAGGAGCGCAGAACTCGTTGGAATCATAGCGGCTTGGCCGAATAAGGAGAAAGATTCATGAGCAGTTTATTCCGCAAGGAAGTCAAGGAATTCAATTCCTATGTTCCCGGCAAATCAATCGAAGAAGTAAAACAGAAATATGGCCTTGAGGAGGTGATCAAGCTTGCTTCCAATGAGAATCCTTTGGGACCCTCGCCGATGGCTGTGGAAGCCGCAAGAAATGCCTTGGATCAGTCGAATCGGTATCCGGATCCGATGTCAACCAAGCTTAGAATTTCTTTGGCCCGAAAATTTAGGCTCAAAGAAGAACAGATTGTTGTGGGGAACGGTGCAGAACAAATACTGCTGCTGATTGCAGACACCTTTGTCAATGCCGGTGATGAGGCGATCATGGCCGATCCTTCCTTTGATATCTATGCGCACAGCGTTCAATTTCTGGGAGGCAATGCTGTAAAAGTGCCGCTGGTTAACCATGAATATGATTTGAACGGAATTGCCGATGCAATCAATGTGCGTACGAAACTTCTCTACCTGTGCAATCCAAACAATCCTACCGGAAATATCATCACAAAAAATAAATTGGACTGTTTGTTAAGTAATATACCGGAAAATATTGTCATCATTTTGGATGAAGCGTATTATGAATATGCATGTATTCATCAGGATTATCCCAATGGTCTTGATATATTGGAAAAGCGCGAAAATACGATTGTCGTCAGGACG
>JAQUYZ010000204.1 GCA_028691625.1 Eubacteriales bacterium | reverse complement strand
CGGAGGAAGCGAAAGCGGCAATCCAAAAACTGATTGACGAACAGCAATAAAGGGTAAATACATTAATATCTCATTAAAGGGTAACCCGCAAACCTTGGGTTACCCTTAAAAAAAAGATAAGTAAGTAACAATTCGTTATTAGGGATAGGGGGGAACAATAATTTGAAAAAGAGAAAATTAGGCTTGGGCGTTATCCTTGCAATATTGCTGGTAATCGCTGCCGGATTCGGAGGATTGATCACATTCATAACCGACTACCTGTGGTTTAAAGAGCTCGGTTATACAAGTGTGTTCTTCAAGCAGCTGTTCACGCAGCTTCAGCTCGGAGTGCCATCCTTCATCATCATCATGGTATTGACATACTTCTATTTACGCGTATTAAAGCGGGGCTACTATAAAAGAATCGACACGGTTGACGCTCCTGCGATGAGTGAAAAGACACTGAACAGAATCTCTTTGGGCCTCGGTGCGGTCTTCGGAGTTCTGGTGACCTTCAGTACCGTAACAGGACTGTGGTTCCAAATTCTGAAATTTAAAAACAGCACCTCCTTTGGGATCGGAGATCCGATCTTCGGCTTAGACGTATCCTTTTACATTTTCAAATTAGAGTTTATCACCCAGATCAATCAGATCGCCATCGGCATTGTCATTGCCTTTGCGGCGTTGACGCTGCTCTATTACTTTATGCTTCTCTCTATGAGAAGACCGAAGATCTTCGACAAGCCGGAGCAGCCGAATACAGAAGCAGGCGATAACCAGAGCTACAGAACCAACAATTTTGGAAATGCTTTTAATGGAATGTTCGGCGACGCCTTTGGAAAATTCGGCCAGGGCTTCGGCGGAGGCCAGGGCTTCGGCGGAGGACCCGGAAGGCCGAAAAAAGAATTCAACAACGAAAATCTAAAGGAACTGGTCCACATTGCATCCAATCAGCTTATCGTTTTGGGCGTAATTTTCTTCCTTATGGTAGGAGCCAATTTCTTCCTGAGACAATATGAGCTGCTGTATTCCCATACGGGCGTGCTCTATGGAGCAGGCTTTACAGACATCAATGTTACCTTATGGGTTTACCGTGCCATGATTGTGCTTTCCATTGCAGCCGCCATCGGTTTTGCTTTGGGCATCAAGCGCAAAAAGTTCAAAATGGTGTTTGCCGTACCGATCATCATGATCATTTTGGGAGCACTGGGAACCGGAGCCGCACTGCTGGTGCAGAATCTTGTTGTATCACCGGATGAAATCAACAAAGAGAGTGCATATCTGAAAAACAACATTACCTTTACCAATTATGCTTATGATTTGCAGGATGTGACACTGAAACCTTTCCAGGCTACCAATGATCTGACGAAGCAGGATATTGCCAACAATATGGGAACGATTCAGAACATCAGAATTAATGACTTTGACCCGGCAAAAACCTTCTACAATCAAACCCAGAGTATCCGGCTCTACTACCTGTTTAATGATGTGGATGTGGACCGATATATGGTCAACGGCGAATATACCCAGACTTTCCTGTCCGCCAGAGAAATCGACCAGACCAGAACAAGGCAGGAATGGATCAACAAGCATCTGAAGTATACCCACGGCTACGGCATTACCCTTTCCAGGGTAGATAAGGTAACCCCAAGCGGACAGCCGGATATGCTGATCAATAACATTCCTCCGGTATCCGATGTGGAGGAAATCAAGATCGACCGGCCGGAAATCTACTTCGGCGAATTGACCAATGAATATATTCTGACCAACACAGACGAATTGGAATTTGATTATCCAAGCAGCGGCGGTGAAGAAGAAGACAATGTCTACACTACCTATGAGGGAGATGCAGGGATCAAGTTGAACGTTTTCAACAGATTGATGTTTGCGATCCGGGAACAGAGTCTGAAGCTGCTGGTATCCACCAATATTGACAGCAACTCTAAAATAGTCATCAACAGAAATATTATGGAGAGAGTGAACAAGATCATGCCTTTCCTCCAGTATGATTCCGATCCGTATATCGTAACCGCAGACGGCAAGCTTTACTGGATCATAGACGCTTATACCACAAGCAGCTATTATCCGTACTCAGAGCCTTTCGATCCGACGAAAAGCACGATGAACTATATCCGCAACTCTGTGAAAGTCGTCATCGATGCCTACAACGGCCACACAGTCTACTATCTTGTGAATGAAGAGGATCCGATCGCTACAACGTATGCGAAGATCTATCCGAAGCTGTTCAAGAGTTTTGATCAGATGCCGGAATTCCTGCGGGCCCATATTCGATACCCCAACGTCATGTTCAACATTCAGGCCAACGTATATAAGCGTTATCATATGAAGGACGTTAAAATCTTCTATCAGGGCGAAGATTTGTGGGAGATCTCCAATGAGATCTTTGGCACCCAGGAAGTACCGATGACACCGCAGTACTACATCATGAAGCTGCCTGGAGAAAGTGAGGTGGAGTTCATAAACTCCATACCGTATACTCCGACCGGTAAGAAGAATATGACCGGCTTGTTGGTAGCGAGAAATGACGGAGAATACTACGGCGAGCTGGTTCTGTATCAGTTCCCGAAGGACAGAATCATTTACGGACCGATGCAGATCGAATCCCAAATCGACCAGACCCCGGAGATTTCCAAGGAATTCTCACTGTGGAACTCTGCAGGTTCGACCTATATCAGAGGAAATCTGTTCGTCATTCCGATTGAGGACTCCCTAGTCTATGTGGAACCGGTTTATCTGGAGGCTGCCAATACAGGAAGTCTGCCTGAGGTAAAGCGGGTTATCGTAGCCTACGGTGACAGGATCGCATATGAATCGACCTTGGGTGCTGCGCTGGATTCGTTGTTCGGAGCAGGAACGGGAACCGGAACTCCGCAGGCTCCGGATGACACGGAGGACCCGCAGCAGGATGACACTATGGGTGTGGATGAACTGATTCGCCTGGCTAACGAAGCCTATGAGAACGCTGCCAAGGCGCAACAGAACGGGGACTGGAGCGCTTACGGTCAATATCTGAAAGAGCTGAAGATGTATCTGACCCAATTGATGCCGCAGGAGACTGAGGATCCAAACGAACAAATCCCAACCAACGGTACAAAATAATAAATAAAACGGATAAAAGAAAAACCAAAAGAGGCGATCCTATCAGGATTGCCTCTTCTTTGCAGACGGGTCCAACTAGGATGCCCGCAAGGCGTTTCCGCCGTTTACAATAATTCTGAGAGATGCTCCAATTTATGCGTGGTTTCCTTCAACTCGAGGATCGCTGCGGCAATTTCATCCAAATCGTCGGTTTGCTTCCCGAAGATTTCCATGGACTCCGTTAACCCTGCCGACAGCCGGATAATTGTAGTTGTTAAGTAAGTTAAAAGAGAATCGATGATTGCGATCGAATCGGAGGTGGATTTCGATAATCTTCCGATTTCTTCAGCAACCACATCAAAGCCTTTACCGTAGGCCCCGGCCCTCGCAGCATCGATGGAGGCATTGACTCCCAGAAGATAGGTCTGGGTTGCAATGTTCTGGATAAAATCCACGATTTTAGTCGTTTCCCTTGCTTTTTCACCGGCTTCATTGGTGCTTTGAAGCAATTGGGAATTGGTATTTGCGATATGACCGACTCCTGAAACAAGATCCGTGATGGCAGCCGATGTCTGCGTGATCACAGCAGAAACCTGCTGTGCAATGGTAGCCACCTCATTCTTCTTTGAATAGCTCTTGCCAAGAACGAAAATACCGACCACCTGATTGTTTTCCTTCAGAGGGACGGCATAGGAACGAAACGGGGTACCATAGACCTCCTTTGGTACGTCTTTAACAACCGGATTCCCGGTTCTTAATGCTTCCGCCACTGCTCCGCCCTGCTGAATTGAATCCCCCACCTTTGCCCCGAGTTTCAGCTCTTTGCTGTCCTGAGACAGAAGGTACTTTTCCGTATCCATGACGGCATAGGAGCAGTCGTCTTCAAAAATTATATGAAGATATGGGAGCACTCTATAAAAAGAGTTTAAAATTTCCTTATCTGAGAATTGTTCGGCCATGCTGCGCTTTCTCCCCCCTTTAAGACATTTCAATACATCCGGCGATTGACTGAATATAGTTCAACGAATATACTTCGATTTTAACAACTTTTTTTTGTAATTTCAAGCGAATTCCATAAAAAATGTAGGGGAAGCCAGGGACACTGGTTATCGTTTAGGAAAAGTATCACCCCTTCGGGTGATATTCATGGAGAATAAATTGTAATATACTGTTGTTTAGAAAGCAAACATGCCGCGCCATATAGTAAAATAAGTAAGAGAATCAAACACGATCATAAAGAATATTAATGGAGGATTGTAAAATGATTCAAAAGAGAAGACGAATCAAAAAAATACTTGCGCTGCTGATCTCATCACTGATTTTGATCTCTGTTTCGACGCCTGCATGCGCCTCGACGCCGCTGGTTTCCGGGGCTGCGGGAGGCGCCGATATGGCTGAGTTCAAAGCTGCATTGGAAACAGTCGTGGCA
>JAQUYZ010000001.1 GCA_028691625.1 Eubacteriales bacterium | reverse complement strand
ACCATTGAGGCGATGTGCTGCAGACTGATGCCCGTAGACAGCGTTGGAGTCACGTCGGCAAGATTGACGGCAATTTTCCGTACATAGGTAGAACGCGCCATTTCGACTACGGACATGGAGTTATCGATGACATAACAGCCGGTAATGATCACTACGGCGATTCCGGCGGAGAAAATCCTTTCTGAGAACGCATATCCGAGACAGATAACAAAGAGCAGAATCGCTTCCGCTGTCAGGACAAACTGCTCGCCTCGGCTGTCAATCAATTTACCGACCAATTTCCGAGTGCCGATACTGACAAAGGCAATGATCATGCCCAGGATCGCAAACATCTGAGGCCTCACATCGAAAACCTTGATCAGCACCCAAGGGGCAAACGTCATAAAAATCTGATTTCTAGCGCCGCTGATGACAGACAGTGCATAAAAAAGCAAGTAGCGTCTTCTGAAAACAAATTTTACTTTTCGAGTCTCCGGTTCTCCCTTTTTCATCATGCCCACTGCAAGAGCGGCCAGCACATAGGAAACGGTGCCGGTGACAAATGCGGTCTGATAGCTCATTTGCATGAAATGAAACCCCAAAAGGATATAAGTGTACGCGATGATACTTCCGAGCAGACCGAAAGCGCTTATCGTTCCAAGCCTGGCTCCGAAAGCGTTTCTATTGGAAAGGGACATTCCGATGGATGGTGTAATGGGAAGAAGAATATGTGTTCCGAGGCTGTACATCATCATCCAGATGATCATAATCGAAAAAGTCGGAGAAAGCAGGCCGAGACCGAGCATCCCCAGCCCCGCGGCCGCCATGCCGAGCATCGCGATCCGCACATCACCGATAAAGCTTAATACCGCAAGAACTATTATGATCATTAAGCCTGGTGCCTCTCTCGGCACCTCAAGGAAACCTCTGAGTTCTTCGGACAGTTTGAAAACATCGCTTAAGTAGTTGTTAAATATTGAGGCATAAATGCCGGCCCCGATCCCGGCGAACAGGCCCGCAACTAAGAAAAGATTAAAGTCCCGATCGCTCCGGAATTTTCTTAATAATCCAGTCATTTATGTACCAGCTTTCATCGTCTTAACTGTCAGTAATTATATCATAGGGAATCACTGTTTTCAATGACATTCAGGTATAAGGATAAGAGAGGTATTCTCGCGTATTCAAAAAAGGCTACTGGCGGATAGCCGGCAGCCCGATTCGTTGTGGGAGGCAGGCTAATCAAATAATGATTAGCCTCCTACCCGATTCCTCTTAATGCATTTCAATGCATTTAACAAGCCCCTCGGTATATGCTTCGGGATTTGTAAACAATCCTTCATGGTCACATTCCACTTCAACCACCGGATTATCCCCCAGAGACTTGAACATTCCAAGAAATGCACCAGGGGGGACGGACATGTCCTTCGTACAATAGAGCAGAACCAGCGGGATTGACAGATCCTGAAAAGCCTTTGCATCTACAGGGGTCTCCATGATCACCAGAGGCTGAGTCACCAGAAGATCCATCAATTTTTTAAACTGTTCCTCATCCGCCTGCGTCGCCAGCATTCCTCTGACGAAGCCGGGATCGATGGGAATTGCACCGGTACCGCTTTCTACTGCCATCTTTCTCATCTGTGATTTAATTTCTTCCGGGACAAAGTCAAACTGTGATTTTCCGTCAGGCAAGATCCAGGCATTATTGAATATAATTTTTTCCACCTTGTCCTTGGCTTTTGGAACTGCCATTTGTGTCACATGGCCTGCACTGGAGTGTGCAACGACAATGACCTTATCCTTTTGCGCGTTTAATGACTTTGCAATATAATTCACATAGTCTTCATAGGAAACATCCTTACTGTCCCCTTCGCCATTTCCCGGAAGCGTCAAGGCTTCCACTTCATACCCGGCTTTTTTCAGCAAGTTTGAAACCCCGTCCCAACAGCGTCCGTTGTGCCATGCGCCGTGGATTAATACAATTTTACTCATTTTTGCCCCTCCTATTTAAAATTATTATCAAGAAACATGTGCCCTTCCTTGATCAAATTGCAGATCACCGCTATGCTCTTTTTTTCTTTATAGAAATATTTTTCCGAGAGCGTTGCCGTAGTCTGAATCAACTGCCTCTTAAAATCAAGCGTGTTGGTTTCGGAGAGATTCAGTGTGATAATCAGGCTGTCGGATTCACTGCCGAAAAAGGCATCCGATTCGTCAAAATAATCCATAATGATATTGATCCGCCTGATATCAATTTTCATCTTCGCTGAAAGTTCCTGACCGAAACCCTTGATATCATACCTGCAATTTGGCTTTTTTGTTCTGATCACAATGAACGGCATAGAATCACCTCTCCCTACATTATTGCAAGTTGCTTGCCAAGTTCCTTATTTCACATGATTGTTGCAATTGCAAGGCCTTGGAAAAAACAAAACAAAAAAAGCTGTAAATATCATTTACAACTTTTTATTATGTAAAAATTATTTACAGCGTGGCATGTCCAGTTTCTTTATCCGCTTATAGAGCGTAGGCCTTGAAAGTCCAAGCCGCTTTGCTGTTTTTGTCAAATTGCACTGTTCCTCCTTGTATATGCTTTGAATGACAGCATCCTCTGCAAGCTGCAGCAGGGTCTTCTCTCCGGACAGCGCCTCTTTCAAATCGCAGGTGAGGCTCTGTTTCAATTTTGACTTTAGATAGCTTTCTTTTATTCCGGAAGGAAGCGCAGAGCTATCAATCGTACCGTTTTCCGACAGCACCAGAGAACGCTCAATAATGTTGATCAATTCCCTTATGTTGCCGGGCCAATGGTAGGCCTCAAGACATCTGATGAATTCCTCTTCGATTCGTTCGATTTTAATTTTGTTTTTATCTGAAAATGTTTTAACATAATGTTCCAGAATTGGATTAATATCTTCTTTTCTTTCTCTGAGGGGCGGGATATTCACCTGGATTACATTGATGCGGTAGAACAAATCCTCTCTGAAACTGCCTCTTTTGATTTCCTCCTCCAGATCCTTTTTAGACGCTGCAATTACCCTGATGTTGATTGGAATTGGTTCGTTGCCGCCGATCCTCATTATCGTTGAGGAGGACAAGGCTCTTAATATTTTAACCTGGGCAGGCAAGGGCATGTTTTCTATCTCATCAAAAAACACAGTGCCTCCGGAGGCATATTCCAGCAGTACCTTCTTGCCGCTGCTTACCGCTCCGGTGAAAGCGCCGGCTTCATAACCAAACAATTCACTTTCAACCAGATCCTTGGGGATCGCGCCGCAATTAATGGCTACAAAGGGATTTTTCCTCCTGGGGCTTTCATGATGGATGGCTTGTGCAAATACCTCTTTCCCACAGCCGCTTTCGCCGTAGATTAGAATAGAGGCATCCACTCCCGACGCTTTCATCGCTAATTTTTTTGCTTGGTTTATTTCTTCCGACTGTCCCAGGATACTGTGAAAGGTATAAAAATCCTGACCTTGCCCCTTCTTTTTTCCTTGCTGACTTTTAGATTGTACGGAAGCCTGCCTTTTTAAAATCAATGTTTCATAGAGTCTGGCCAGGCTGTATATAATATTCAAGGTATCGTTGTTTATTGCGGTATTGATAAAGGAAGCGTTTATCGTTCCGGCAATTTCGTTATTATTGTCATAAAAGGGTGCGGCCGCACAGCTGAAACGATGATAAACGTACTTATAGTGGTCAGGCCCGATCACCATAAAGGGTTTGTTTTCCATAAGCGCAAGGCAGGTGGAATTCGTCCCGATTTTCGATTCAGAGACATCCAGAAAATAGCCGATCTGTGGATACAATTGATCAAAAGTATCATCATAATTCACAATATACACCAGTTTTGCGTTATGATCATACACACTGATGTTAAAATTCACATTTTCAACAATCGTGCAGAATTCCCGATACGGGGGGTTCTTGTATTCGGGAAGGTATTTCAGCACATAACGGTATTTCTCTTCAGGCTTCATCAGCAGGTCGATATCAAAGCCATAAAGAGAAACGCCATATTCCTTGCATCGCCGCCAAGAGTCAAGGATATCCTTTTTTATAAGCTTGTGATCAAACTCCATATCTTGTACAAAGCATTCCCAGATATTCTGATACTCCTTCATGCAGGCATCCTCCTCTTTCTCATGTGAAACTCTTTTGAATTATTCTACCACAATTTGATTGACGAATCAGGGCATGTTATGATAATTTTATGAAGAATTCATCAATAAAATTTAAAATAAAACGAAAATGGAAGTTGGAGAGATTCGCATGATCGATTTAGACATCCTGCTTCATAATCTTAAAATTGATTATACCGTGCATCGTGTCGGAGCAGTTCAAGAGAACCCTTTTGCTGTGGAATTTCTGGTTCGGATCGAAACGCAACAATTCTGCATCGAAAAAACACACAGGTATGGCCTCATCTTAATGGGAGACGAGGATCTTTGTCTTTGCACAAAGACTCCGGCAATCCTCTCCGAATCAAAACTGTTGCTTGTCATCATAGGCGACAGGGTTTTAGATTCCTTTCTCACTGAGGCTGCCGCATTCTTTTCCGGCACCATCATTTCAATCTTAGCCCCACCGGAGGACAGGAATAAAATATACTGCAGAATTATGCAGGAGATCGAAACACAAAACCTACGGCGGCGGGAATTGATAGAAAGGCATTACCTTGATTTGGTAAGCTTGCTGGCAAGAGGTGCAACGATTGGGGAAATCGAAAAATTCGGGAGCATGCTGCTTCACAACCCTATGATCATAACCGACGAGACCTTTGCAGTCCTTGCATACAGTCAGGAGTATAGTGTAGCCGATCCGGTCTGGGAAGAAATCATTAAAAATCAATACAGCCCTTCCGAGCTTGTTTCCAAAACCGATGTCAACCAGTTCTGGAAGCGGCTTGATAATTCGAACCTTCCCTTGTTTGTTGACGACACCGCCTTTCGCGGCTGCACCAAACGTGCCGTAGCAAGAATGAAAAGCGGTTCCAATACGAAAGGCTATATTGCTCTGCTTGAAATAAACCGCAAAATTACTTCTCTCGATTTATATATACTACAAATGCTGGCCGAGGTGCTGAGCGCCAGGCTCAATGAAGAGGATGCCATTTCAAAAGCCACGGGGCAAATGAGAAATGATTTTGCAACGGACATTCTGAAAGGCGATATGGCCAGCCGCGCAATGATTCTATCCAGAGCAAAAAGTCTGCAAATCTCCTTTTCCAGATGGAATGCCGTGCTTTGTGTTTACGTGGATAAGAAGGATCGCTATATCGGGAGGGAACTGCCGGATTTATCCTATATACTCAAAAAAAATTGCAGCCTTTGCCTTTATGCCTTTGATGGAACCTATGGATATTTTATCCTGAGTTTCCGGGAGAAAAGCACGTGGGCACAAATTCTGAATCCCGCCCTCCAGGAGCAGGCGCAACAGAATCATTACATTTTTACATTGAGTCTTCCTACAGAAGAGCTGACCCAGATCAGCAACTGCTATTCACAGGTTCTCGCAATGAACCATGCCTTATCTTTGAGAGAAAATCCCGGAAAACAGCGGTTGTATTCGTATCATAATATGGTACCCTATCATATGATTACGAGATTGTACGAATCAGAGGAAAAGCTTTTCTTCAAAAGCAGGGCTTTGGAAACTTTGCTTGAAGCGGATTCCAGCACGGGGAGCCTTTATGTCGATACGCTGCGCAGCTTTTTTGAAAACAATCAAAACGTGACCCAAACCGCTTCCGCGCTCTTTGTCCATCGAAATACGATCAACTATCGCCTGAACAAAGTCCGCAGTCTGCTTGACGATGATTTTGATGATCCGCTGGTCCGCCTTCATCTGCATATTGCTATTTTGGCCCATGATCTGTATGAATAAGCCGGCTTGATTGTTCATTTGCACAATCAAGCCGGCTTATTTTTTTCGTTGGGTCATGGTTATAAAAATGCATCATTGCTATAATTTAATTGATAAAGTTTTATCAATATGTTCAGGAGGTGCATTATGAAGTATGAAAAAATATTAGAACCGGGCAGGATCGGAAGCATGGAGCTTCGAAACCGTATGATCATGCCGGGTATGGGAACAAATCTTGCCGCTGCGGACGGAACGGTTTCCGATGTCATCGTAAACTATTATGCGAGAAGAGCCAATGGCGGAGTGGGGATGATCATAACAGAGGTATGCTGTCCTGATCCTCTGGGCAGAGTCATCCCGGGAGAAATCGAGGCCACCTATGATTATTTCATGCCCGGTCTCAGCAGAATCCCCCATGCGATCCATTCCGGCGGGGCGAAAGCGTGTCTGCAGCTTGCCCACGGAGGCTGCTTCGCAAGTGAACATGTTACAGGAGAACCGCCACTGACTCCTTCCGGAGTGGGAACGATGCTCCTGCCCGATGAAAATCCCAGGACAATGACAGTAGAACAGATTCACGAGCTTGTGGATAAATATGCCCAAGCAGCAAGAAGAGCAAGAGACTGCGGCTTTGATGCGGTAGAAATCCACGGAGCACACGGCTATATGCCGCTGCAATTTCTTTCCCCGTATACGAACCGGCGGGAAGATGCGTATGGCGGTTCTCTTGAAAACCGCGCACGTTTCCCGTTGGAAATCATTAAAAAAATCAGGGAATACGTAGGGACGGATCTCAATATTATTTACCGTCTTTCCGGTGAAGAATATGTACCGGATGGTCTGACAATCGAGGATGCGTGTCAATTTGCAAAGATGGCACAAGAGGCTGGCGTCGATGCGATCAATGTTTCTGCCGGCACCTGGGATTCCAGAATGGAAAAATATTTTAGCGTAATGCTCGAGGGCAAGTCAGCTGAAGGCATGGGCCTGAGTCACGGTGTTGGGATTTCCACTTGGGTTCCCCCAAACTATACCCCAAGAGGCACCATGATCCATTTGGCGGCGGCGGTAAAAAAAGCCGTTTCAATCCCAGTCATCGCCGTATGCGGCATCTCTCCTGAAATGGGAGAGGAAATCCTGGAAGGAAACAATGCAGATTTTATTGCCATCGGTCGCCAGACCATCGCAGATCCCGACTATCCGAACAAGATCAAGGAAGGGAAGGCGAATGAAATTCGAAGATGTCTCCGCTGCAACGAATGTCTTGGAGATGTCATGCGCAACTGTGGAATCTCCTGCGCGATCAATCCGGAGGCAGGCAAAGAATATGAGGGATATACGACGGTAAAACCTGCTCAAACAATAAAAAATATCGCAATCATAGGCGCAGGACCTGCCGGCATGCAGGCTGCTCTGACTGCAACAGAGCGGGGGCATAAGGTCACTCTTTTTGAAAAGAACAGCGAACTTGGCGGGGCGCTCTACTATGTCTCCATCCCTGATTTTAAAGAGGATTACAAGGATTATACGAAGCAAATGATTGAAGCGGTGAAACGTTGCGGAGCTGTCATCAAAACGGGTACCGAAGCGACGCCGGAGATCATTCGGCAGGGCGGCTTTGATACGGTTATCGTCGCTTCCGGAGCGGCTACTTACATTCCCGCAATTCCGGGAGCGCAGGACGCAAAAATCCTTGACCCGCTCAAAGTGCTTGACAGCAAGGAAAGCACAGGAGATACGGTAATCGTATGCGGAGCGGGGCTTGTCGGCTGTGAAGTGGCAATGTTCCTGGCGGAGCAGGGAAAAGAGGTAACGATGGTGGATATGTTGTCTTCTGCCGCGCCGGATATGACCGTGTTCTCGAAATGGGTTCTGGAAGGGAAGCTTGCAGAGCTGGGCGTCAAAGTGAAAGGAAACCATAAAATCACGGAAATGACCGGTGAATCTGTTTCCTGTGACTTTGAAGGCAATCACGCTGTCTTCAAAGCGGATTCTGTCGTTTGTGCGCTGGGTCTCAAATCCTGCCGCAGCATATTGGAAGAATTGCGCGCCGGCTGCAAGGGAGTAGAAATCATTCCGGTGGGAGACGTCAATAAGCCTCGGAAGATTATGCAAGCGACTCACGAGGGTTTCCATGCAGCAAGAAGAGTGTAATTCTTTCGAGTTACCCTGCTCAAATAATTACTAATGCTTTGACCCATATAAAGTCCTGCTCACTTTACAGTGGCAGGACTTCATTCTTGTTTTCCAACAAAGCCTTCACAAATATTCAACCCTTTTTCCAATTCTGAAGTATCGGCTGGTCATATGTTCTGGCAGTGGAAGCCACTGAAAGCTGTTAACTTTTATTGCTGAATTGAAGGATACCTCTCTAAATATCCACGATCCTGTGCAATTTTAACGGCTGAGATCTTACTGTTTACTCCAAGCTTCTGGTAAATATTTTTCAAGTGTGTCTTTGCTGTTTCTTCGGAAATGCACAGGTGTTCTGCGGTTTCTTTTCTGCTGAGTCCTTCGGCGGACAGCGACAGTATGTCGATTTCCCGCTGCGTCAGGGAAGCCGGATGATAGGATAATCCTTGGATTGTTTGCATATATTTGCGGCAAAGATCCAGGATCCGGTTCGTAAAATCGTCACCTGGATTATCCTTGGTAATCTGCTCCAGCATGCTCATGATGTGCGGAGCACACTCTACAAAGGGCATGACCAGCCAGTCACACCGGGCCTCCTTTAGTGCGGCCTCAAGGACGTCAGCACCGGAGGGTATTCCATACAAATTGCACCTGGCCGCTGCTTCGAATATTTTATTGTACAGGAAGCCCAGCTGATTGCTGTATATTGAGAAAATTTTCTTGAATTCTCTGGACAAAACCTCAAGCCTGGCATATTTTTTTGATGCCATTACCGCTTTGCCATAGACAAGATAATAATAGGCCATTGCCTGATGGTAGAAGGTCGCGGACTTCATATCGCCGATTTGCAGCCATGACGGAATGCGTTCTGGCTGGCAGATGCATGAGTAAACATAACCGCTGCACAGATCGACTGCTGTATTGTAGAAGGGTCTGTTGATTCTTTCTGCCTCCAGCTTAAGTTTCTCCAGAATCTCAATCGCCTCAGAGAGTCTGCCCTGGACGATTCGCAATCTCATCAGACAGAGTTTTGCACAGATGATGATATAAATTTGCGACATGGTCTCTGCTTTTGCGATGGCATGGTGAATATTTTTTTCTACTCTGTCAAAGTCCCCCGTCTCCAAGGCATATTCCGCCCGGGCCAAAAAATCACTGCCGGTTCCCCACCCGTTTGAAAACTCGGTAAACTCAACATATTCCGAAAGTACATCCGCCAGTTCTCTGAAGCCTCCGACATCCCGGAAGTAAATAAAAAGATATTGCAGGGAACCAAAGGTAAATGTGTAATCCCGAAGCAGGAGATAGGAACTCTGCCCGTTCAAAAGGTGGATGATTTCTTTGTCGGAAGCCTTCATTTCGGACCAATGGTTAAACTGAATGAATTTGCGCTGGATCAAAGTTTCGCCCAGAATCCGGTTCCGGCAGGTCTCATCAATACCATTCTGTTCCTTGTAGATATGATACAGCTCGTCCAGCCTTTCGGCCCATCCCAAAACCGGGTTTTGCTTTCCCTGTATGAAAGAATGAAAAATAAACAGCAGATAAGCAAAAGGGTATTGTAACAATATACTCCGGGGTGTGCTGTTAAACATTTCATCTGCACCTTCAAACCGAATCAGGACATTTCGGATATTCGCCGGATTATTTAAGTGTGAGAGGATCCGCGTGACCTGTCCTGCCCGGTTCCAATATCCATAAGCCGTCTGGAATTCCTGATTTTTGAGGTGCCAGTCACCCAGTCGGCTGTACAATCCGCAGATTTCTTCCCGGGAAAAATTCTGCTTCAGCCGCAGGTAGTCAAGGAGAATGCTGTGAATTTTATATCGTTTGCTTCTTTCATCATAATAGACAAATGCATTTTCTTTCTTCAATCTTTTTAACAGCACCGGTGCATTTTCATTGTTTGTCACAAATTCAGCCTGATCTGTCGAAAACTCCTCTATCACCGAGAGCCTCAACAAAAAGTCCTGAATATCACTGGTGTAGGGGGCGAACAATGTCTTCTCAACCATTTCCTCCATGGTGGTGCTTATTCCTACGGGAATCCCGTTTGCAAGGCCCAGAAGAATAATATAGATGAACGAAATCCAGCCGTCGGTATATTTGCATATTTTATCCAGATCCCGATCCGTGATTCCCCTTTGCATCATCCGGCAATAATCCCGGATTTCAGATTCGGTGAATTTTAAATGCTGCCTTGACAGAATACAGCAAAGCCCCTTTGCGAGCAGTTCCACAAAATCAATGTCCGTGGTGTCTCTCGTAATCAGGAGGATGTGCAATCCGTCCAGCTCCTCGCGGGCAAGGAGTAGAACCAGCTTTTTCACACTCGCGCCACGGGCAAGCTGGTAATCGTCCAGCACCATGAGGAGATTCCTCTCCGACAATGCGTCGGACAGAATCTGCAAAACCTTTTCCGTTTGCGGTGCGTCTGCAGGAAGACCAAGAGATTTCAGTGCAATCCCTGCCTGTGAATTCATCTGGAGGACCCTGTCTGTGAACTGCTCCCAAAAAACCTCTTCTGAGTTGTTTAAATCCGGGAAGGTAAACCAGAACGGTTTTAATTTTTCTGCCTCAATGAATTGCTTCACTGCGGTGGTTTTTCCATATCCCATAGGAGATTCCAATATGGTAAGAGGATAATTATAAACAGCAGACAGGACTTCGTTGATCCGTGTTCTTTCCAAAAATCTGGTATTCCTCAAAATTCCCCCTCCTTTTACAGCATCTTTATTATATCAAAAGATTGGTTGTATGCCAATTATTGAAGAAAAATCTGATGATACCGGACTGCCTGGCGGAAAAGCGCGAGTTTTGGATAAATCCCCCGTATGGGGGATACAAAACGGCAGGATGTTACTCTAAAATGAACATAGATTGGGCGAAAAAGAAAGGTGGCAGGAATATGAGCAGGATATTAAATGTCCAGGCAAGGGATGATTATAAACTCTTCATAGATTTTGAGGATGGAAGCAGCATTACGTACAATATGCAAAAGCTGGTTGAAACAATACCATATGTCAGACTGAAGGATCCGGCAAGTTTTCGTGCCGTCAAATTTGACGAGAAATCCCTGTACTGGGAGGCAGCGGATACAAAACCCGAATATCTTCCGCTCAGGATCAGTGTCGATTCCATTTTATTCTCTCTGAGAGACTGATAAATAGAAAAATCAAGGAGGTCAAACATGTTTGTATTATTTTCTAAGAAAGGATTGCCTAGACGGATCCTGCGGATTCCCGTTCTTATGATGGTTTTTGTGATGGCGTTTACGATATTCCCTGGGATAACGCCTGCAAGGGCTGAATCCGCAACGACAACGGTGGATACAGGGAACGGCCCAACTGCTTTGGCGGTGAACCCGGTCACTAATAAGATCTATGCTGTTAATAAGGACGATAGTAATGTTACAGTGATAGACGGGGACGACAACACAATTCAAACAGTTCCTGTAGGGTCGATGCCGAATGCAGCGGCGGTGAACCCGGCTGCCAATAAAGTCTATGTTGCCAACGTTATGGGCCAAAGCATAACCGTGATCGACGGAGAAACAAACACTCCTGAAACAATCGATGTGGGAATGTATGTCAATGAATTCGCCATCAACACGGTTACCAACAAGATCTATGTGTCCAGCTACGGCGGCGATCGTGTCATTGTGCTAGACGGGGCCGATCACAGGATCACTGCAGCCATCGATGTGGGCGACGGTCCCACTCCTTTAGCGGTAAACCATGCAACCAACAAGATCTATGTTGGAAATATTAGAAACAACAGTGTCACGGTGATCGACGGAGCCACCAATCAAACCGAGACAGTCAATGTCGGGGATCGGCCGATTGCATTGGCGGTAAACCCGGTTACCAATAAAATCTACGTAGCGAATCAAGGCGCATCAGGCGTCGGCTGCAGCGTAATGGTAATCGACGGAGCCAGCAATACTGTTACCGGAACAGTCAATGTGGGATATTCCCCCAGTGCAGTGGCGGTGAACCCGGTCACGAACCAGATTTATGTTGTGAATCAAGGTACCGCAAGTATCAGTGACAGCGGCAGCGTCACGGTGATCGACGGAGCCGACGATACTGTTGCCGATACGGTCGACGTGGGAAATTCCCCGAATGCTTTGGCGGTCAATCCACTCGTCAACAAAATTTATGTAACCAATCGTAACAGCGATAGTGTAACGGTCATAGACGGAGCCGACAACACAGCGGCAACAATTGGCGTGGGGGATGATCCATATGCAGTGGCGGTCAATCCGGTGACCAATAAAATCTACATTGCCAATTATATAGGCAACAGTGTAACAGTGATCGACGGGGCCGGCAATCATACCGAGACGATCGCTGCCGGGGATGCTCCTTCCGCTGCGGCGGTCAATCCGATGACCAATAAAATCTACGTGTCCAACATGGTTGACAACAGTATCACGGTGATCGACGATACCGGAGGCACCACCGAAACCGTCGCTGCGGGAGATAGCCCATATGGATTGGCGGTGAACCCGGTTACGGATAAGATTTACGCAGCCAATGCCTTTAGCGGCAATGTAACGGTGATCAACGGCGCGGACAATTCTACCGAAATCGTCGATGCAGGAGATGGCCCATTTGCAGTAGCGGTCAACCCGGTCACCAATAAAATCTATGTGGCCAATTATTTAAGCAATAACATAACGGTAATCAACGGAGCCGACAACAGTACCGAAGCAGCAATCACTGTAGGAGAAGGACCTCTCGCAGTAGAGGTAAACCCCGTAACCAATAAAATCTATGTGGCCAATGAGGGAAGTGATACCGTTTCCGTGGTCAACGGCGCCGACAATAGTACCGGAGCAGCAATCGCTGTAGGGGATCGGCCTCGTGCATTGGCGATCAACCCGGTGACCAACAAAATCTACGTGGTCAATTTTGACAGTGACGATGTAACGGTAATCGATGGGGCCGACAACGCTACCACATCAGTGAGCACCGGCTGTGAACCGTCTGCAGTGGCGGTAAACGCAGTCACCAACAAAATCTATGTGACCACCAGGGATGATTTTGTTACAGTGATCAACGGAGCCGACAACTCCACTGAAACAGTAAACACAGGAGACGGTCCTTGCGCAGTGGCCGTGAACACTGCCAACAATAAAATCTACGTAGCCAATGGAGGCGGCAACAATGTTACCGTGATCGACGGAGCCACCAATACCACTGAAACAGTAGGTGCAGGAACGGAACCTTTTGCAGTGGCGGCAAGCCCCACCACCTGCAAAGTCTATGTCCCCAATCGTGAAAGCGATACCGTAACGGTTATTTCCGATCATGCCGTTCCATCCGGGATCATGGAAACTTCAATTGCCCCTCTGGCCGGAAACATCACCCGGGACGCGACCCCCTCCTTTCAGCTTTCGGCTGAACGCATGTCCGGACCAGCAGCGCCTGCCGTACAGCAGATATGGTGCAGGGTGGATTCTCTTACAGGCGAGTGGGAAAAAGCAAGGCCTTCCGGCAGCAGCGGAAGCTATACCAGTGAGGCGTTGGCCCTGGGGGAACACGTGCTGTATGCCTTTGCCACCGATGGACGGGATGCGGGACGGATGGGAAATCCTGTGATCGGGAGCATCAGCAGTTACGCTTTTACTGTTTTTCCTCCGCCTCCCAGCAATTCTTCAGGAAGAAAGAGGACAAGCAACAGCGGCGCTCCGGCGGAACTGACGGCAGGAGCCTATGGAGAAAGCCTAACAATCACGATTGACACAAAAAAGGGAGTCGCATCAGCAAGGATGGATGCAAGCACCCTGGACGAAGCTTTCGGCGAGAACGGTATCGACAGCGATGAGGCAAAAACAGTAAACGTCAAGATGCCGGAAGCGGAAGGAGTGGATGATTACGTGCTGGAATTGCCGGCATCGGCGCTTGCCATGAAGAATCCGGACAGGAAAATAGAACTGGAAACGGCAGCGGGAACGGTAACCTTGCCCGGCAATATGCTGGAGGGCACGGGATTGGAAGATGCCGGGCTGATTGGAATCAGCATTGGAAAAGGGGACAAATCCAGCCTGCCCGGTGAGGTGAAGGAGGCAATCGGAGACAGACCGTTGATCGAGTTGACATTCACGATGGACGGAGAGAAAACAGAATGGAACAACCCGGATGCGTCGGTGACAGTAAAAATACCATATGCTCCTTCAGAGGAAGAACTTGAGAATCCTGAAAGCATCATGATCTGGTATGTTGACGGCAGCGGAAAGGCAGCATCTGTTACAAACGGACAATATCATCCCGCAGACAAAACCGTAAGCTTCTCAATCACTCATTTCAGCCATTATGGGATCGGATATAACCAAGTGAGTTTCAAGGATGTGCCTGAAACCATATGGTATAGCAGAGCAGTTGGATTTATAGCGGCAAGAGGTATTTCCACAGGCACTGGGAACGGGTGTTATAGCCCTGAAGCCAAACTGACCCGCAGTGAATTTATTGTAATGATGATGCGGGCTTATGAGATATCCCCTGATACAAATCCGAAGGATAACTTTGCGGATGCGGGAGACACCTATTTTACGGGTTATCTGGCAGCGGCAAAAAGGCTCGGTATATCCGACGGTGTAGGCAATGGCATGTTTGCACCAGCTAAGAAAATCACAAGACAGGAAATGTTCGCCCTGCTGTACAATGCCCTGAAACAAACGGATGAGTTGCCGGAAGGCGAAGGAGGAAAGACTCTTTCAAGCTTCAAGGATGCGGGACAGGTAGACTCCTGGGCAAAAGATGCGGTGGAATTGTTTGCACAGGCAGGAATCATCAGCGGCATCGGCGATAAGTTATCTGTGGAGAGCACAGCTACCAGAGCGGAAATGGCACAGGTGCTGTACAACCTATTGGTAAAATAACTTGGGCCAATAAAAATGCACTTGATAAAATGAGGGAATAGTAATAGTATCGTTGTATACCCAATGTTGGTTATCTATGGAAAAAATGATCGGATGCAAAGACTGGTCCATAGTTTTATAGGGCCACTTGCCGATAGTATGAAAACACAAAATGTTTATGAACTCAAAATATGATGCCAATCAATAACTTCTTCAGCCCTTGATAAGTGCCTGCGTGGACATAGCAAGGGCTTTTTTCTATATAAAAAACCAACGTTTGACTTGTGTCTCTATCGACATTAAATTTGACGCTTGACAAATAAGTTTACTATATAGTAATATATAAACATAATACGTAAACATATGATAATATAGTTAATAAATATATAGGAGTGATGTACATGAAAGAGACAAAGAAGGAATACACCTCGAAAAAAGCCATTCATCTTATTGAAACTGCAAAGGACCTGTTTTTTAGGCATGGAGTGAAAAGAATAACAATTGAAGAAATCTGCAAAAAGTCTAATGTAAGCAAGGTTACCTTCTATAAATATTTCTCAAACAAAGAAGAGGTGGTAAGGCATATTAGAGATGAATTGATACGTCAGGGATTTTCAAAGTTTGATGAAATAAATAAACTTGAGATAGGCTTTCCAGAAAAGATAGATTTAATAACACAGTGGCGAATTGACTTTTTCTCAAGCATAAAAAGCGAGTTTATTGAAGATATTTTATCGGTAGAAGATACGACTGAAGAAATGAAGAGGAGATATTTGAAGAATATCGAAGATGCGCAAAGAAAGGGAGAGGTTAGAAATGACTTGTCGCCTGAATTGATCTGGCTTGTGACGGAAAAGCTTAATGAAATTATAAAGGATGGAAGCTGGAAGGAAACTTTTAGTGAGTACAGTGAATTTCAGAAACAATTAAGAAGAATATATTTTTATGGCTTGCTGGATGTTAAAAAACCTTAGACAATATAAGACCGGGCGGAAATCTTTTATAGGTGAATAATCGGAAGGGCAGGGTGTTGCTTGTGGGAATTCAGGTTTTTGTAATTATTTTGGGGTTAATCCTATGTTACCTAGCTGTAGTTATCTTTAGTCCATTCTTATCAGTAAAAGCTGAGGTTATCAACAGGAATCCAAAAGATAAAATGATTCCAAAATGTCGCCAGAGTATCAATATAACAGTAGACAATACACAGATTAGTGGATGGTTGTATCTGCCGGAAGACATAAGGGAATCGGTCTCGTGTGTAATTCTCAGTAATGGCTTTTGCGGAACAAAGGATGCTGTTTTAGAGGATTACGCCCTTCGGTTTGTAGACGTTGGTGTGGCTGCTATTACATATGATTATCGTTATTTTGGAGAAAGTGGTGGAGAGCCGAGGCAGCTTTTTAACGGGATAAAGCAGATGGAAGATCTGAGAGCTGTGATTGAATATGCCAGGACCCAAGAAAATATTGATGCGGACAAAATTGTTCTATGGAGTACTTCGGCTGCGGGAAGATACGGGATTATTCTTGCGGCAGAAGATGAGAAAATAGCAGGGGTTATATCCCAATGTCCAAGCTTGGACCATAGCAAAGATGACAAGTTGATATTGAAGAGAGAGGGTATTGGTTATTTTTTTAAGATCTTTGTGCATGCACAGAGGGATAAAGGGCGTTCTAGGCTTGGATTATCTGCTCACTTCATTCCTGCAGTTGGCAAACCTGGATCCTTTGCGCTGCTGAATGCCCCCGAAGCATTTGAAGGTTATCAAAGCTTGACGTCTGAATCAGAGTATTTTATAAATAAAATCTGTGGTAGGAGTATGCTTATGATGCAAGGACCTGACGTTACTAAGCTGGCGCAGAATGTCAAATGCCCTGTGCTAATTCTTGTGTGTGAGAAAGATACGACAGTTTCATCAGATTCCTACAAGAAAGTAGCGGAAATCCTAGGAGAAAAAGCAACGGTAATCAAATACCCTGTTGGTCACTTTGATATGTATAGTGGCGCGGTTTTTAATAATGCTGTTGAATCACAAATAGATTTTTTAAAACGAGTATTCCTGTTGCAAACTTAAAATATTGAGATTTTAGTAGTTTAAACGCTGATAAAATGAGCTTAATTCAGACGCGGAAGGATAACTTTCGCATCTTTTTTGTTGTTTACTTTATTTTCATGTCCCGCTTATACGGACAAGTTGTAAATTTATTCGCAACTTGTATTGACAATTTGTTTTTTTGTGCTATTATCTTAATCAAATAATACTAAAAGGCGAGGTTTCTTTATGGATGAATATAAATATCTGGGGATCGTTAACTGGGCAAAAGAAGTAATCAGAGAGAAGAATCTATCTGCCGGCGACAAGTTCTTGTCGGAGACAGAGCTATGCAACATTCACAAGGTAAGCAGACAGACGGTCAGGCAGGCTCTTGCTTATATGGAACGGCAGGGAATTCTGAGTCGCAAGCAGGGCAGCGGATCCTTTATTCAGAACCCGAACGCGATGTCTGTCGAGAAGAACAGCAATTTAGTGGGGATTGTGTCAACCTATTTCAGTGATTATATCTTTCCGAGCATTGTGACAGGTATTGAGCGCGTCCTGACGAATAATAACGTGTCAATGCAGCTGATGACGACGTCCAATCAGGTTGCAGAAGAAGCGCGCGCCCTTGAGAAAATGCTGGCGCAAAATGTCAGCGGACTTATTGTAGAGCCTTCTAAGAGCGCTCTGCCAAACCCGAATATGGCTCTTTATAACGAAATTCGGGCAAGAGATATTCCATTGGTATTCTTTAACGCGAAATATTCGTGGTCTGGCAGTCCCTTGGTAGCCATGGATGATTATGCCGCCGGGCAAATAGCGACGGAGCACCTTATTTCACTTGGGCACAGGAAAATCACAGGGGTTTTTGTCTTTGACAATATGCAGGGGCATAAAAGGTATCAAGGCTTTATGAACAGTCTTATTGAACATAACATCCCCATGCCTGAAAAAAGAGTATTATGGTTCCCGGCAGGCGAACAATCTGCTTTGTTTGCCGAGTCCGGCTCAGGACTATCGTCACTTCTGGATGACAGTACGTCGGTAGTTTGTTATAACGACAGTCTAGCAGTCGAACTGTTGGGGTTTTGCAGGCATCAGGGCCGCAATGTTCCCGGAGACTTGTCAGTAGTGGGTATTGATGACTCAAAATTGGCCAAAATATGCGAAATACCGCTCACATCAGTCCAACATCCGAAGCAGCAACTTGGTGAAACCGCTGCAATGACGCTGCTTGAGCAGATGTCGAATCCCACATTTAAGGCAAAGGACACATTATTTATCCCAAAGCTGATCAAGAGGGCTTCCTCTGGTCCCATTGCGCCGCAGGAATGCGAACCATCAGAGGTGATAGAATAAATGAACAGTTCAGAATTGCTTGAAAGTGTACTATTCAGCGGCTCGGAAATAGCGGAATGCCATGTCTCGGACCTCAACTGGATCGACAAATCCGAGATTGAGACTTTCCTGCACAGCGGTACCACCGGCGGAGCGAAGCGTGTGATAGAGGGGGTGTTTTCCCGTATTGGAAATGAGCAGCTTAAATCCTCTCTGCTTCGCCTTTACATAGTAACCGATATTTATCTGACTGCTAAAATGTTTGCGGAATCGATTGGCATATCGAAAGAAGCGTATGTTGCAGCGGTGGGCGGCGCCGATACTGTGATTCAACAATTCAGGACACAAGAAAGTACAAAAAACTGTATGATAGACCTGCTTGAAAAATGTGTTGAGATGCGCAAGATACGAATCGATACGAGCAAGACTGCAATCAATCAGGCAAAAATCTATATCTCCGAACATTTTCACGAACCTGATATCTCACTTGGCAGCGTTGCAGCCTCCGTCAATATCTGCGCCCCGCATTTTTGCTTCCTCTTCAAAAAGGAGCTTGGAGAAACATTCGTGGGGTATTTGACAAATGAAAGGATGAAGAAAGCAAAGGAACTGCTTTGCTGCACGTCAAAAAGAATTGCACAGATCGCAGAGGAGGTCGGGTACAATGATTATCATTACTTCACCGGTCTTTTTAAGAAACTTAACGGAATCACGCCCTGCGAATTCAGAAAATTGAACAGCAGAAAATGACAACATGAAAAACTAAAGATAATGTACATTTCGTTAAAGAAATTCTATAGACTTATGCGTATAAGCTAAATATACTTGTACACATAAGTAAGGCTCGTATATTGCGAGTTAAAATGATTGGAGGAGATATCCATGAAAAAACTGATTTCTTCTATACTGGTATTGATGCTCATGCTCGCGCTTGTGGCGTGTGGCGGGAATTCCGCCGGAAGCGAAGGCAGCGAGGCATCAGCCGAACCCAGTGTTATTACTGTTGGCGTTGTTCAGACAAACGCAAACGAGTCTGACTGGCGTACGGCAAACACAAAATCATTCAACGAAGCTTTCACAGAAGCGGGTTATGAGACAAAAATGGTTTTCGGTGAAGGCGATCATGCAAAACAGATCTCCCAGGCACAGCAGCTCATCCAAGAAGAGGTTGACTACCTTGTTGTCTTGGGTCTTCAGTCGGCAGGCTGGGAAGATGTGGCAAAAGCCTCAATGGAAGCAGGAATCCCCTTTATTATGGCTGACCGAAAACTTGAGCTGCCCGAGGATCTTTACACTGCGATGGTGTGCTCCGATTTCGAAGCCGAAGGAAATAAGGCTGTTGATTGGTTGAAGAGCCAAGCGATCGATGATTGCAAGATTGTTGTACTTGGCGGTGACACAGGATCTTCCGCTCAGCTCGGCCGTTCCAAGGCAATTGAAGACGGCGCAGGCGCAAACGGCTGGGATATTGTGTTCAATCAAAACATGAAGGGTTGGGACGAAACGCTTGCAAAGCAGGCAGTTGCTGATCTTATTGCTTCCGGTAAAGAATTCAACGTTGTCTACGCTGAGAACGACAACATGGCTCGCGGTGCCTGCGATGCGATGGATGCTGCAGGTATTACATACGGCAAGGACGGCGCAGTAACGGTGATCGCATTTGACGCAAACAAGTGGGCGCTTGAAAAAGTTCTTGCAGGCGAATTTAACCTTGACGTTGAGTGCAACCCTCTCCATGGTCCGCGTATTGTTAAGCTGATTAATAGCCTTGAGGCTGGCGAGACTGTTGAGAAGAATGCCTATGTTGATGAGGAAATGTTTGACTGCGACACCATCACACAAGAAATTGTTGATGCGCGTACTTATTAATTGATTTGAAATGCGCGGCGCCGAGTATGTGGATATCGTCCGCAGAGCCTGGTACCGCGCATTTAATCTAATCAAAGAAGTGATGAACGACGGCGTCAGTGCACCGCGCGATCCAAATCGAACAAGTCGATTTGGATTATGCCGGATATCGTATACGAACGGGGGTTTGAGTATTACTATGCAGGACACAGTACTTACAATGCGGGGTATTTATAAAAGCTTCCCCGGCGTGCGTGCCTTACAAAACGTAGATTTCACGTTATGTGAAGGTGAAATCCATGCGCTGATGGGTGAAAACGGTGCCGGAAAGTCAACCTTGATTAAGGTTTTGACCGGAGTATACGCGAAAGATGCAGGGGAAATCTGCATTAAAGGAATAAGTAAACCTCACATTAAGTCGCCTCAGGAAGCCCAAAAGCTGGGGATCAGTACGGTGTATCAGGAAATCACACTGTGCCCGAACCTGACGGTTGCCGAAAATTTATTTATTGGCAGAACCAACGATTTGTTTGTGAATTGGAAGAAGAGAAACAGC
Source organism: Eubacteriales bacterium (assembly GCA_028691625.1). Taxonomy (GTDB): domain Bacteria; phylum Bacillota; class Clostridia; order Peptostreptococcales; family Anaerovoracaceae; genus Anoxybacterium. Next base: position 1,108 of record JAQUYZ010000001.1, on the reverse strand, counting down.
AGGGCAGAATGCATTCTGCAAGGTCTGGGGATACCGGCAAAGCCCGCCCAGCAACTGTCTAGCTGCTCCATAGCGGTTCAGCAGATGGTAGCGATTGCCCGTGCCGTTGATATGGACTGCAAGGTGTTAATCCTTGACGAACCTACCTCCTCATTGGATGATTCGGAGGTCGCCAAGCTGTTCGCACTGATGCGTGAACTCAAAGGCAGGCAAGTAGGCATCGTCTTTGTCACCCATTTTCTGGAGCAAGTGTATGAGGTGTGCGATAAAATTACAGTCTTGCGCAATGGTGAGCTTGTCGGGGAATATCAAATCAAGGACTTGCCTCGGATAGAGCTTGTTGCCAAAATGATGGGCAAGGAACTTGGCGACTTGGCTGAGATACATAATAAGACGCAATCGAACACCAATGACCTAAAAGAAGTAATCATCGAAACGGAAGACCTATCAAGCACTTCCGGAATAAAGCCGCTTCATTTCACCGCGTACAAGGGTGAGGTAACGGGTTTTGCCGGGCTCCTCGGCTCTGGCCGCAGCGAGTGTGTGCGCGCAATCTTCGGCGCAGACAAGGTCACGAAAGGCAAGTTGACCATCAAAGGCAAAACGGTCAACATTACATCGCCAATCAAAGCCATGAAGAAAGGGATCGGATATCTCTCCGAGGACAGGAAGCGGGACGGGATTATTGGTGATCTGTCAGTCCGGGAGAATATCATCCTTGCGCTGCAGGTGATGAGGGGCTTCTTCAGACCGTTCACGAAGGCGCAGGCGCAAGCCTTTGCCGATGAGTATATCAGCCTGCTTGGCATAAAAACCGCTTCCGCGGACACCCCCATCAACTCGTTGTCCGGGGGCAACCAGCAAAAGGTAATTCTTGCACGTTGGCTGCTCACACATCCCGATTATCTTATCCTTGACGAGCCGACCAGAGGAATTGATATTGGTACGAAGGTAGAAATCCAAAAACTTGTGCTGAAGCTTGCATCCGAGGGTATGAGTATCACTTTCATTTCGTCCGAGATTGAGGAAATGCTGCGCACCTGTTCCAGATTGATTGTGATGCGTGACCTGTATATGGTTGGAGAGTTAAAGGACGATGATATGACAC
>JAQUYZ010000203.1 GCA_028691625.1 Eubacteriales bacterium | reverse complement strand
GCGTTACGTTAAGACTGCCGGCCATTGCCGAAAAGGCAAAAGAGGATATTCTGTTCGGTATTCATGAGCAGGTTGATTATATCGCCGCCTCCTTCGTACGGAAAGGTTCCGATGTGGAGGAAATGAGAGCGTTCCTGAAGAAACACGGGGCTGAGCAGATCAAAATCATATCAAAGATTGAGAATAAAGAAGGCGTGGATAATATTTTGGATATCGTATTCGCTTCCGATGCCATCATGGTTGCACGGGGTGACCTGGGGGTCGAAATTCCGGCGGAGCAGGTTCCCGCAACCCAGAAGCGAATTATCAGGCTCTGCAATCTGGAAGGAAAACCGGTGATCACAGCGACACAGATGATGGATTCCATGATCCGGAACCCGAGACCGACAAGGGCGGAAGTTGCAGATGTCGCCAACGCGATCTACGATGGTACCGATGTAATCATGCTCTCCGGGGAGACGGCTTCCGGGAAATATCCGGTGGAGGCCGTCACGATGATGGTGGATATTGCAAAAGCGACGGAGGCTTCCCTGAATTATGATCAAATCCTCAAGGAAAGAAGCAGAGTGAAGGATGCCGGCATTACCAACGCCATCGGACACGCCACCTGCACCAGTGCCCAGGGTTTGAAGGCCACGGCAATTCTTACGCCGACTGCGACAGGATATACGGCTCAGGTGGTATCAAAATTCAGGCCGAGAGCACCCATCCTGGCTTTTACATCAACCGAGCAGGTAGCAAGACATTTATCGCTGGCCTGGGGGGTCACTCCCATTGTGACCGAACCTGTAGATTCAGAAATGGATGTTTTTCTTGACGCGATCAATAAATCCGTGAAGAAGGGTTATATCGCTGACGGAGATACCATCGTCATCACAGCCGGAGCGCCAGTTGGGGTGGGTGGAATGACGAACATGCTGCGTATACACATTGTGGGAAACAAAATATAGAAAAAGACATGCAAAAAAAAATGGAGGAACTTATTTGCCCTCCATTTTTTTCTGTTGTATAATATTACATTATTCCTCTGATGTGACCGCGTCTGAATTGGCAGCTACTTCGGAGCGAATTGCTTCACTGCTGTATCTGCTTGCACCAAACAGCTTGTTCAGAGCAAAGACCGCACAGATAAACAAGACCAATACCACCAACATCGGTATCACGAAGTTGTCGACAAAGCCGGAAATCAGAAATCCTACACAAGCGACAACCGCACAGGTTACCGAATATGGAATTTGTGTTTTTATATGATCCGTGTGACGGATATTTGCTGCTGCAGAGGACAGAATCGCAGTATCTGCAAGAGGCGAACAATGATTGCCGAACCCGCCGCCGCCTATTACTGCAGCGATACAGGCATATACACTGATATCCATTGTGATCGCCAGAGGGACTGCAATCGGGATCATGATCGCGTAAGTTCCCCAGGTAGCCCCTGTGGAGAAAGTCATAACGCAGGAGAACGCGAATATAATAAATGCGACTAAAAACGGAGGTACGTTTCCGACAAAGAGGGAAGAAACATATCCTGCAGTGTCCAGTTCATCTCCAACCCCGCCGATGCTCCAGGCGAAGGCAAGAAGAATGACGACAAACAGCATGGATTTTGTTCCGACCACGAAGGCTGCGATCGAGTCGGTGATTTTAGACAGTCCTCTGATCGCGTAGAATACAACGGCAAACAGAACAGAGATAAATACTGCGTATGTAAGCGCAAGCATTCCATCCATATTGTTCACTGCATCCAGTACACTGAAGGTTTCAAAGAAACCGCCTGTGTAAAGCATGAAGAGCAAGGCACAGACAATCAGCAGCAGGATCGGAGCCAGTAAATCGATGGCGCTGCCCTTCATCTGCTCGATGGAGGAAAAATCATCATCATCCGCTCCGCCTCCGCTGAAGGTTTTATCACAAAGGGCACCGGTTTCCATGGTTCTTTTTTCTGCTTTTGCCATCGGGCCGAAGTCCAGACCCAGATATACAACCACAATGACCATGATGATGGACAGCCAGGCATAATAATTAAAAGGAACACACAGCAGAAATGCCTTGAAAGCATCTTGCTCTACTCCTGCTGTTGCATAGCTGTCAGCGATCAGAGAGCAGATAAAAGCAACCCAGCTTGAGAGCGGCACCACGAGACAAATGCCTACTGCGGTAGAATCTATGATATACGAGAGCTTTTCTCTTGAGACACCGAATTTGTCACTGATCGGACGCATGATTGCACCGTTTGTCAGCGCATTGAAATAATCATCAAAGAAAATAAGAATACCGATCAGCCAGGTAGTGCCTTGTGCACCTTTCTTGGTCTTGATTCTGCGACCTAACAGGTTTCCGAAAGCGGTCGATCCTCCGGATCTGGTCAGAAGTCCGATCATACCGCCGAGCAGAATTACGATTATGAGCACCTGCATATTCCATGGGTCGGTAAGTTTAGAAAGTATAATCTCGATCATTTTCTCAAATCCCGTGAGGGGATTTCCACCGACAATGATCAGGCAGCCCGTATATACACCGATAAAGAGTGATAACAGTACTTCCTTGGTAGCAATTGCAAGTACAATGGTAAGAAGAGGCGGGACGATTGCCCAAAATCCAGCTTCCATTTAACAACCTCCTTTATAAATATGATTGGGTATCTACTATTACCCTACGGCCATATTATATTCTTCAAAAAAATAACTGTAAATTGATAAAGAATAAAAATATTCAGAAAATTGAAAAAAGCATGTACTTACTATAAGGTTTTATGTTATTTTTATAACAGAAAGTATGACAGAAAGAAGGTGGTTTTTAAGATGGAGAAAGCGATGGATCATATCACAATAGGGACTATGGCAAAAATCAACGGGATTTCGGAGCAGACACTACGGCTCTATGATAAGATGAGACTGCTGCAGCCCAGTGAAATCAACACAGAAACGGGATATCGGTATTATAATATCAAACAATGTGCCCAGCTAGACATGATCCAGTATATGAAGGCGCTGGGAATGAATCTGGTACAGATCAAAGAGTGTCTTGACGGAAAAGATATCAGAAGATTCACGCAGATACTGTATTTGCAGAAGCAGAATCTTGAAAAGCAGATGCTTGAGATGCATTACGCGAAGCAGGCAATTGAACGATCCATCGAGAGCTACCGGCGCTATGAATCCGCACCTGAGGAGAACACGGTCATACTGGAGTATATCCATCAACGGAGGATTTTTTGCTATGATACAAAAATCAACTGCTACAGCTACGGAATGGATTATTATGAGCACATACTCCGGTCGCTGAAAAAGAACTACGCTCTTCATCATCTGCCCATGTGCTACTTCTGCAATGTAGGCAGTATTATGAGAAAGGAATTCTTTCAAAAGAAGGAGTTGTGCGCCACGGAGGTCATTCTTTTTGTTGAGGATGATTTCCAATCAGAAGATGGAATCGAGGTCATCCGGGAAGGCATGTATCTCTGTACATACTGTTATGGTTTTAACAACGAAGAAAAATCATTAAAAATCTTGATGGACTTCATCAGTGAACATAATTATGAAGTAAAAGGAGATTGTATCAGCGAAATTTTGATTGAATTTCCAACGTTTAACAATTATGACCGGAATGCGTTTTTCAAGCTTCAGGTCCCTGTCAAGCAAAAAAAGAAAAAAATAATTTAAGTCTATTGACTTTGTAATTGCTATAAGGTTTAAGATAACCTTGACCGTAAGGGTTTTACTAAAACATGCCAATCAAGGGCTAGAAAAACTAGTAAAATGGAGGATTCACAAAATGCAATTACAAAGCGTCAACTTAACAGCACAGGAAGTAATCGACCTTACCAAAAAGTATATGATCGAGACTTACCAACGATTCCCTTTCATTGCGACCAGAGCAAAGGGAATGTATCTTTATGATGAGAATGATCAGCCATATCTGGACTTCTATGGAGGCATTGCGGTAAACAATGCCGGAAACTGCAACGACAAAGTCGTGGCGGCGGTGAAGGATCAGGTCGGCGACCTCATGCACACCTTCAACTATCCTTATACGATACCGCAGGCTGTATTGGCAGAGCTTGTGTGTAAGACCCTGGGGATGGACAAAATCTTCTACCAGAATTCCGGTACGGAAGCCAATGAAGCCATGATCAAGCTGGCCAGAAAGTACGGAACTGACAATTTCGGATCTGAGAAATACCACATCATAACAGCAAAACAAAGCTTCCACGGCAGGACATACGGTGCGATGTCAGCTACGGGGCAGCCGGACAACGCCTGTCAGCTGGGCTTCAAGCCTATGCTCCCGGGCTTTTCTTATGCTGAATTCAACAATCTGGAGTCCTTTCAGAATGCGATTACGGAAAAGACGATCGGCATCCTGCTGGAACCGGTTCAGGGAGAAGGCGGCGTCCGGCCTGCTACGAAGGAATTTATGACCGGAATCCGCAAGCTGTGTGATGATAAGGGTATTTTGCTCATGATCGATGAAATTCAGACCGGATGGGGCCGGACAGGGAAGCTTATGGGGTATATGAATTATGAGATCAAGC
>JAQUYZ010000202.1 GCA_028691625.1 Eubacteriales bacterium | reverse complement strand
TAGGAAAGGAACCCGAACTGAGCGCATTGCTGGTTAAAGATGGTATGAATCGGTAAATTCCTTTGTGGGAAAAGAGGTTAAAATATTGAAAGAAGAGGGGCGTTATGATATTTGTATCATAACCTTTTTTTGTGATTTATTGAAAAAAGGGACCTGGCTATTAAAAGTCAAGTCCCCGGGCAACTCTCGCTCCGAACTCTTTATCCGCTTGCGTAAAATATCCTACAACCTTTTGTTGAATCTGATCATCAACAAACATTAAATGGTCAATAATGTTATCCACGAAACGATCCTGTTCCTTCGGGGTCATCCCACGATACCGTTCCCCCGCCTGAGTGAAATCATCCCCTCTGACAGACTGACTGCGTTCGATTTTCCCTTCCACTTGAACTGCCGGTGGGATTCTGCTCTGCATCACAACGGCAGTGATCGGGTATTTGGTCTGATTGACCGGTATCTGTTCAAAGTTCGACCCGAGCCGATACCTCTGCGCATCCTGAGAAGCAAAAATCCCGCCCTGCAGGAGACGGTCGAAGGAGAAGTCTATCCCCGAAACAATATTGGCCGGTGAAAAAGCGGCCTTCTCGACCTCTTCGAAATAGTCTCTCGTAGCTTTATTCAGCGTCAGTTTTCCTACCTTAAGCAGAGGAACAAGAGATTCAGGCCACGCCTTCGTTGCATCCAACAGATCAAAATCATATTGATCCTGTTGATCAAATGGAATGAGCTGTACATTAAGTTCATACTCGATAATTTCACCTCTCTCCAGGGAATCACAAAGATCCCTGGCAGCGGCATCGGGGTCAAAGCCGGCCAGAAATTCCGCTTCATGCCTGCTGATAGTCTTACTGCCCAGCATTGGCTTCCAATGATATCTCACTAATTGCCTTTGGCCGTTTGCAGATATCCAGACGTAAGTATTCATGCTGAACCCCTCCATATGACGATAGCTCTTAAGGGTACCCTTGTCAGAAAACAGCCATGTAACCATATGTGTGGCTTCCGGTGTTTCCGAGATATATTTCCAGAATCGCGCAGGCTCATTCAGATTGGTACTGGGGGAAGGCTTTAAAGCATGCATGAGCTCGGGAAAGTGAATTGCATCACGAATATAAAAGACAGGCAGGCTGGTGCTCACCAGATCGTAGTTTCCTTCGATCGTATAAAACTTAACCGCAAAGCCCCTGACATCACGCAGCGTATCAGCAGATCCCCTGGACCCGCTCATTGTTGAAAACCTGACAAAAACAGGAGTTTTCCGGTCGGGATTCTGTAAAAATGCGGCCTTCGTAAAATCGCTCATCGGCATATACACCCTGAAATAGCCGTGTGCACCTGTCCCTTTGGCGAAGACCACCCTCTCTGGAATTTGTTCCCTTGCGAACCGTGTCAACTTGTCAATGAGCCGGACATCCTGCAGCAGTACGGGACCGGTCTTCCCTGCCGTTAATGAGCTTTCCTCCTTGTTCATCATGTCAACCTCCTTTAATACTACAGTATATGAACCTAGGAGAAAAAAGGAGCATTTCAAATCAATAGAAACGCTCCAAAAATCAAAATACTCATAATTTATTTTACCAGCCCTTGCACGACCTCCTTTTATCCATATAGGTGAATGTACTTATTTTTTCCCTGTGCTCCCGAAGCCGCCCCTGTCCTCAGACGTCAATTCTTCCACCTCATGAAATTCGATGGCCGGCTGATTTTTTTGAATCCGAAACTGGCAGATTCTATCGTTCACTTCGATCACCGTGTCTCTCAGCGCATAGACCGGCATGTGCCACCAATCGCCCGGACCGCAGTATTTATTGTCAACTACCCCACAGTGGTTGGTTTGTATAATCCCAAAGGATTTAAACGTACTGCTCCTCGGAACGATATGCGCTTCATAGCCCTCCGGCAGCTGCATCGCAACGCCAAGATGGATCAGACTAGATTCTCCTGCCTTGAGTTCGACACGCTTGGCCGCTCTTAAATCAATCCAATCCGACTTTCCTTCGATATACTCCAGCCTCTTGATCTCCTTATTCAGATACTTGATCCTGATCTGCTCCATATATGATTCTCCGCCTATGACTGAATGATCTTTTTTAGGTCCACCTTGTTTCTGCTGATGAGAACGCCCGAATAATTGTGGATATCTGTAATCATTTCGGAAACCTCTGTAATATCCTCCATGGTCACGATATCGATGCTCGCCATGACCTCCTCTGCAGTATAAATCTTATTCAGAAGAAGCATGTTCTTCCCGATGGAGAACATACGACCGTTGACATTTTCCAGGCTGAAGATATAGCTTCCCTTCAGCTGTTCCTTGGCTGTTTCCAATTCTTCCTCAGTGATGCCTTCCTTTTTCAGCAGTGTCAGTTCATCCTGAATGCCGAACAAGGCATCCCTGACCTTATCATGACTGACACCGGCGTAAATATTGAAATACCCGGTGTTGCTGAAGGAGCTGGACATGGAATATACCGAATAGGCAAGACCCTTTTCCTCTCTTATGTTTTGGAACAGCCTTGAGCTCATACTTCCTCCCATGATATTATTCAGCAGCACCAGAGAATAATAACGCGCATCGTCAAGGGCCAACCCCTTTAATCCCAGACAGAGGTGGGACTGCTCGATGTCCTTCACCTTCGCCTTATAGTGCGGCTGGTATACTGCTTCGTCATGCGCTTTGGGCACTTTGTTATCCGTCAGGTCCAGGAGCTTGCAGTCAAAAAGCTCGCAGACATGATCCTGATCAAATCTGCCGCATACGGAAATTACAATGTGATCCCTTGTGTATTCCTCACTGATATATTTTTTGATCGTATTGCGCGTGATTCCCTGAAGGGATTTCGGCGTTCCGATAATCGATTTCGCCAGCGGGTTTCCTTTAAAGATCAGTTCACTGATAATATCATGGGCATCATCTTCCGGAGAATCCTCTATCATTTTGATTTCCTCGCAGACAACCCTTTTTTCTTTTTCCATTTCCTCTTCATCGAACTTTGAATTCATAAACATGTCAATGAGGATATCTGCCGCTTTATCTATATTGCTGGCCAGAGTTTTCAGATAGTAGCAGGTTGCTTCCTTTCCGGTAAACGCATTGATCTGCCCACCGATCTTGTCCACATCCTCTGCAATTTTCTTTGCGCTTCTGTTTTCTGTTCCTTTAAAAAGCATGTGCTCAATAAAATGGGAAATACCTGAGTTCTTTGCTGTTTCATCCACTGAGCCGGCCTTTACCCAGATTCCAATCGAAACAGATTGTACATAAGGTATTTCCTCCATTACAATCCGAATGCCGCAATTCAGCTTTTTATTTATTATCATTCTGCCTCCACTTTCCTTCTTTTCCTACATCTGTGTGTTTCAACGAGTCAATGTCACAATATAATTATACCATGTCTTCCAACAAAAATATACCAATATAACTTTAATGCGACAACCTGTAAAGAGGTATGATGTCGATCTTCTGCGCCCTAATTTCTTCGATGAGCACCGGCAGCGCTTTCACCGTTTCCTCCTTTGGATGCATTAAAACGATAGCGCCGTTCAATCTCTTTTTCAGCACTCTGTCCTGAATGACCAGGGCAGTGGAACCTTCTCTCCAGTCGATGGTATCCGAGCTCCACAATGCCATCTTATAGCCCATGCTTCTGCAGAGCTCTACCGTGGTTTCATCGTAATCCCCGGAAGGCGGCGCAAAAACATTCGTCTTCACTCCCAATATATCTAATATAACCGCTTCTGTTTTTAATATTTCCTCTTTGATCGCTTCCACAGAATTTTGCGAACATAATTTGTGACTGTACCCGTGACTTTGAATTTCATGCCCGTCCTCATACATTTCCTTTAACAGCTCCGGGTGATTTTCTGCCCAGCGGCCGCTGACAAAGAAAGTGATCTTAATGTGATTCTCTTGAAACACCTTCAGCATGTCTGGAATCACTTCTTCTCCCCAGTCCACATTGCAGCTGAAAACCAGCTGGTTGCTGTTGGGGAGTCCGCTGCGGATGACGACATCCTCTTCACCGGCCAGGCTTTCAATCCCCTCTTCCTGCATGGCTGAATGATTCTGAAATACGATTGTTCCAAGCGAGACAACCTGATATACAAAGATCAAAAATACTGTTGTAAAAACAATAAACATGAGAATTTTACTGGTTTTCATAAAAACACCCCCAAACATTGTATGCCTGGGGGTGTATAATTATTATCGCTCGCTCGTTATTTATTTGCCTTGGCGATATTATCTCTGATCATAATCAGCTTATAAATGACCGTCGCAGCTTCCGCTCTGGTTGCTTTCCCCTGCGGATTATAATTGCCCTCCGGATATCCGCTCATAATGCCTGATGATACAATTTTATTGACGGCTTCCGCTGCCCACGGGCTGATTACCGTACTGTCGGTGAAGCCTGTTCCCCCACTTGTTTCCGGCAGTACGAGCTCTGTGCTTCTCGCAAAGTTGCTCAGCATGATCGCCATCTGCTCTCTTGTGATGTTATCATTCGGTGCAAAGGTAATCTCATCAACCCCATTAACGATCCC
>JAQUYZ010000201.1 GCA_028691625.1 Eubacteriales bacterium | reverse complement strand
CTGACAAGAACAAGTCCGCCAAGCACCCCCGTATAGGATGATGTAAACAGCGGATCCGCTGCAACATTGACACCGACATGCTTCATGGCGGCAAAGGCTCTGGCGCCCGCTTTGCTTGCTCCGTAAGCGGCTTCATATGCCACTTTTTCGTTGGTAGCCCATTCTGCAATGATGCAGTCTTTATATTGTGCTATATTTTCAAGGATTTCAGTACTTGGTGTACCCGGATATGCAGATGCGAACGCTACACCGGCCTCGTAAACACCTCTTGCGATTGCTTCATCTCCTGTCATCAGCTTTTTCATAACAGACTCCTTTAAATCGATTGAATATTTCTCTCTAGTTACTCATTTCGCGATTCTCGATGCTAATAAAATGGATCGGTATTTTTCTTCCGAGGATGCTCCCCTTGAAGTAAGTACGATGGGAACCTTAGCCCCCAGGACAAGACCGGCCATCTTTGCACCGGCGGAATAAACAAGCGCCTTTCCCAATATGTTGCCTGTGGCGATATTTGGAACGACCAGTATATCGGCTTCCCCGGAAATTTTGCTCTGATATCCTTTTATTTTCGCCGATTCCTTGCTCATCACCAAATCATAGGAAATAGGCCCTTCGATTATGCAATCCCTAATTTCTCCCTTGAAATTCATCTCTTTCAGACTATTTGCATCAACAGTCTCAATCATTTTTGGATTGACATTTTCAATTGCAGCAAGGATAGCAACCTTCGGCTCGTCATACCCCATATTCAGAAAGCAGTTGACGGCATTTTCAATAATATGCCTTTTGTCGGAGAGATTTGGAGTGATCATCATCCCGCCGTCGGTTACAGCTAAAAGCTTGTGATACCCGGGTATTTCATGAATTGCCATGTGGGACATAACCTTGCCCGTATGCAACCCGGTTCTTTTATCAACAATTGGTTTTAATAAATCAGCCGTTTGAATCTTCCCTTTCATGATAAAGTCTGCTTTGTTGGTATGAATCAGCGTCACAGCAATCAAAGCCGCTTCCTCTTCGTTTTTTGCTTCAATAATCAGGTTCTCTTTTGCATTCACACCTATTTTCTCTAATAAATATGTAATTTCTTCGGCTCCCCCAATAAGGATCGGTTCCACAATTCCATCCTTTTTCGTTTGAAAGACAGCCTCCAGAGTATGCTCGTCCTGTGCCATTACAATTGCAGCACGCTTGATGCATTTAGCATTTTGAACGCTTGATATAATTTCATCAAAATTTTGATAAACCATAGTTTCTCCTCAAAGACAAATCGTTCTGTTCTACGGAATGCCGTTCTATATTTACAACATAGTACTTTTATTATCACATGTCAACTACTTTTTTGCATACTGATTCTAATGCTTTCCATCGGTTAATTGTTTTTAAGAGATGGACTTTAACCTGTATTTTATGGTATACTCGTACGAGTAATATTGAGGTGAATAGGAATGGAGAGAATGATATGCAAAAAGACAGCGCAAATATCAAATCACTTGATACAGCCATTGATATCATTGAATTTTTATATAAAAATGGAAGAAGCATGAGTATCAATGAAATCAGTAAAGGACTCGGCCTGTATAAAAGTACTGTTCACAGAATGCTCAATACTATGAAACGACGGGGCTTCATCCACCAGAATGAAGATGATTTAAAATACAGCATCGGCTCTCGTTTTTATTCCATCGGCCTGTTGTTGACCGATAAGCTTGCAATCTTTGATATGCTTCAGCCCCATGCCTGGAAGCTGAGTGAAAAGTATCATGAATGCATTCATATTTCCGTACCGGACTTTATGTCTGAGGATTCCCCAAAACAGATCTCTGTATTGAAGGCGAACGCAGGCGGAAATGTTCTGAGTGCAACACCGCCGCTTGGTATCCCATCATATGCACACTGTTCTGCCAGCGGAAAATGTCTGATGGCCTATTCCGGTGAGGATTACCTGAGCCGTTACCGAAATTGTGCTTTAAAGAGATTTACGGATTCTACCATTACAGACTGGGGGATCATGGATACCGAACTTGATATGATCCGAAGGAATGGGTATGCTGTTGATATGGGTGAGCTCGAGGACGGATTGATGTGTATCGCAGTACCTATACTGAATATGAAAGGTGAAATCATTGCAGCGGTAAGCATGATTGGATCACGCTACAGACTGGAAAAACATCTAATTAAAGATGTAGTTAAAGACCTTTACGATCTGATCGGAAAAGTTGAAACATATGCGAAGCCTACAGTCTGTTATCGTGATATTTAAACAGAACCATATACAGGATATAAAAAAGAGCAAATTTAACATTTGCTCTTTTATTATACAGATGAACCTCTTCTTGAAGATGCTAGTCCTCCATCCTCTTGATGGATGCCCCCAGGGATCTGAATTTCTCGATGAAATCTGCATAACCTCGTTCAATATGATAAACCTCGGAGATTTCTGTGGTTCCTTCCGCCATAAGTCCCGCAAGAACCAGAGCAGCTCCGGCTCTCAGATCCGTTGAAATTACCTGTGCACCCTGCAGTCTTCTGTCTCCCTGGATAATCGCGCTTCTTCCTTCAATCTTTATATTCGCGCCCATTCTGTTCAATTCTCCGATATGCATATAACGGTTTTCAAAGACAGTTTCGATCACAACGCTGGAGCCTGTGACCGTTGTCAGGAAAGCCATGAACTGGGACTGCATGTCCGTTGGAAAACCGGGGTAGGGCAGCGTTTTGATATCGGTTGAAATCAAAGGATTTACATCACCCCGCACTCTCATTCCGTCGTCTCCGTCTTCAATGATCGCACCGCATTCCTTCAGTTTTGCAATGACGGGCTTTACGTGATCCGGCACGACATTTTTAATCAGAATATTGCCTCGTGTAATAGCGGCAGCTACCATAAAGGTGCCTGTTTCAATCCGGTCGGGAATGACAGCGTGTTTGGTTCCATGAAGCTTCCCCACCCCTTCGATCTTTATCGTGTCTGTACCTGCACCTTTGATTTTGGCGCCCATCTTATTCAGGAAATTGGCGAGATCAACAATTTCGGGTTCCTCTGCCACATTTTCAATGATGGTGATCCCTTCGGCAAGCACGGCTGCCATCATGATGTTTTCCGTTGCGCCGACACTTGGAAAATCCAGATAGACATTTGCGCCGATCAGCTTGTCCGCCTTCGCTTCTACATACCCATGACCCTCTTCTATCTCAGCACCCAATGCCTGAAATCCTTTTAAATGAAGATTGATCGGTCTTGCACCGATCGCACATCCCCCGGGCAGCGCGATCCTGGCTTTTCCTGTGCGGGCAAGAAGCGGCCCCATTACCAGTATCGATGCTCTCATCTTTTTAACCAGTTCGTATGGGGCTTCTTTTGCGACAATGTCTCTTGTCTCTATTTCTATTATGTTTTCCTCATAATTTGCTTTTACCGCTGAGCCAATGCTTCCCAGCAGCTTGCACATTACGTCAACATCTCTCAGAACAGGCGCGTCCAGGATTTGGCAGCTTTCCTCTGTCAGTATAGCGGCAGCCATGATCGGCAATACTGCATTTTTGGAACCGCTGATTTCAACCTCTCCTGATAAAGGCCCGCATTTTTCAACTAAAAATTTTGCCACTTCTTTCCTCCAATGGTATATATCAACAATCGATGTATTTGTCTATTATCTATCTCAACAGTATACCTATTATTATGCAACTTTTCAATTAAAAAATAAAATTCGCAGATTAGTATAATTTAGGAGCTGCTTTGCAACCTAAAGTGGAAAAAGGTTGTTGCGATGAAAAAGAAAGAAGTCTTTGTTTTATGCTAAAGGGGGACAAAAAACATATTCTTTCAAGACTTCCTTCTCTCTTCTTTCAATTATCCCCTGCTGCAATATCAAATATACATACAGGCCAGAAGAGAGGCAAAAATTCCAACGATGTACCCGACCATTCCCGCAGAAAATGCATGCCTGATATTTTTCACGGAAGTTGCGCCAAAATATACCGCCAAAACATAAAAAACCGTCTCGCAGCTTCCCACCATCACCGAGGCCGATCTGCCGATAAAGCTGTCCGGCCCGTATTGACTGATGATTTTTTCAACCAGGACAAGTGAACCGCTCCCGGAGACCGGTCTTAATAAAACCATAGAGATCAGTTCCTTGGGAATCCCGAAAAGCTGAAATACCGGACTCAATATATTCTCGAGAAACTGCATGGCGCCCGAGCTGACCAAGGCCTCGATCCCAATAAAAATTGCAATGATGAACGGAAGGATTTCCATGGCCGTTTTCAGTCCATCCCTGGTGCCCTCGATGAAAAGATCATAAACCGGCGCTTTTTTAAAAATTCCAAAAAAAATGACCAGTGTTATGATCCCGGGGATAAAGAACAGTGAGATTTGATTTAATACGGAAGCAATCATAGACGTCTCCCCTCGTAAAGCTTGCAGACTATGATTGATGCAGCCATGGACAAGAGACCTGCCAGGATTCCGGGGATGATAATGCTGCCCGAGCTGACGGAGTCTGCTTCACTTCTTAATTTGACTACAGTAATCGGAACCAGCTGTATC
>JAQUYZ010000200.1 GCA_028691625.1 Eubacteriales bacterium | reverse complement strand
AATTCAAAATAAATCGGGCTGGCGATAAAGATCGAGGATGCTGCACCGGCTACAATCCCAACCATTAGAGGCAGAGTAAAATCTCTGATTGTTTGTCCCCCCAGGATGTAGAGCGGTATGATCGCCAATACCGTTGTGACGGAAGTCATTAATGATCTGACCAGAGTTTGGTTGATACTGGTATCGATCAGCTCTTCCAGTTTGTTCTTTTTCATGAAATTCAGATTCTCTCTGATCCTGTCAAAAACAACAATCGTGTCATTGATGGAATACCCTACCAGGGTAAGCAGCGCGGCAATAAACGGATTGTTGATCGGAATGCTGAAAAGACCATAAAAAGCGATCATGATCAAGATATCGTGAATTACGGAAACGATTGCAGCAATTCCAAATTTCCATTCAAATCGAACAATAATATAGATCAGCATTCCAATCCCGGCAAGGATCAATGCCTTTACTGCATTCTTTTTCAGCATATCACCGACAGACGGTCCAAACTGTTCTATCGTCAATACGGAATCATCTGTCAAGTCAAATTCTTCAAAAATATCATTCAGTACCTTTTCTCTTGCAGCGGTATCCAGGGCTTGTACCGTTCTTACTATGACTTGTTCATTTTCACTCCCTGCGTGGACGATATCAGCTTCTATGCCGTTTGTCTTTAAAACTTTATTCAATTGACTGACAGACACCTCTCTGCCCATATCGAGCTGCAGCATGGTGCCTCCCGTAAAGTCGATCCCAAAGTTGAAACCTCTGATCAACCCGACACATAAGCCCAATAAAATCAAACCAACAGAAATGAGATAAAAAATCTTTCTATATTTTATATAGGAGAACTGTCTTAATGTAAACATTTATCTGGCCTCCTTTACTGTCGCGGCAAAATTTTTCCTGGTCGCCAGTTTTCTGTTATCCGCTATGATATTTAAATAGAGCTGTGTGATCACAACTGCTGTAAAGATGCTGGCGAGAATACCGATCATCAAGGTCATCGCAAAGCCTCTCACCGGTCCTGATCCAAGCTGGTACAGTACGATGCCTGCGATGATGGTTGTGATCTGGGAGTCGATAATGGTTGCCATCGCCCGCTTGAATCCGGTGTCAACGGCAACCCGTATGGTTTTTCCGTTGATGATCTCCTCACGGACCCGGGAGAATATAATGACATTGGCATCCACCGCCATACCAACGGAGAGAATGATACCTGCGATACCCGGAAGCGTCAGAACGCCTCCCATCATCACGAGGATCCATAAGACGATCAGAATGTATAAAAGCAGCGCGATATTGGCTGCAAATCCCATAATGCGATACATTCCCAGCATGAGAGCAAAGATCAAAACGATTCCGATCAAACCGGCAATTATACTCATTTTAAGCGCGTCCAGACCGATGGTCGGCCCGACAACCGAGGTTTGTACCTCTTTCAGTTCCACGGGCAGCGCACCGCCCCGAATCAATGCGGACAGATTGGTCGCTTCATCTTCTCCGAATCCGCCGGTTCCGCCTGCTGTAATGATAGCTTCTCCGTTTGGAATGACTTCCGAAACTACTGGCGAAGAAATGATCTCTTCATCCAGTATGATCAGGATTGCATTGGACGGTACGCCATCCATCGCCGAAGTCACGCTGCCGTTTACAATATCTGTCGTAGCCTGCTTAAAGGCTGCCGCGCCTTCGTTTGTGAATTTCAGTCCAATAGCGTAACCGCCGTTTTCCTGATCCTGTTGAATTCCGGCATCCTTCACTTGGCTTCCGTCCAGCACGATGCGATTATCCGCCATGACGAACTGCAGCTGCGCAGTTTTTCCGATTGAATTAATTGCGTCCTCTGCATCCTCCGCTCCGGGAAGTTCAACTCTGATTCGATTGTTCCCTTCTATTGTAACGATCGGTTCGGACAAACCCATCTGATTCACTCTTTTTTCTATCACTGCCTGCGTCTGTGACATCAGTTTCTTCAGCTCTTCCCCGGTTGCCTCTGTTTGTGCCTCCATAACGACGTAAACTCCGCCGGATAGATCGAGGCCAAGCTTCAGCTGGTCCTTGATCGGTGCGAAGGAGCCTACACCCGCGAGAGTAACAAACCAGCCGAAGAGGATGATGATAGACAGGATGACTGCCAATACTTTCTTCATCGTAATTTCCACCTTCTTTTTTTTCTGCATGTAATTTGTAATAATCAACTGTCAATTAATATTACAGAATATTTTACTACTAATTTGGCTTTCCTACAAGCTAAATCATGATAAAACGCTGAAAATGCTTCGATATTTAAGGGCTGTTGCTCAAACCTAAAGTTTTTTAACTGAAATCTTAATTTCTCAAATTGACGCCGATCATTCCTCCAACACTCCCAAACAGAATCGGAATCAGATATTTGATCAAGCCCATTCCCATTTCTATCCCGTTATTGAATGCAAGCATATAAATAGCGGACAGGATGAGCAGAAATATAATCGAATATAACGCTCCGTATACAAAACCCTTTTTCTTGATATAGTTCCCGACATATAAACCCAGAAATAAACACGAAATGCAAAGAACACCGATCATATAGTAGAGGGCCCATCCTTCCGGCGCAGGTGTAAACTTCACAAGAACACTTATCAACAGTGTTAACAGAATAAATAAAATCAATGCATATAAAAAGCCCTTCAGGTTCTTCCATACCGTTTCCATCATATCCTCCTTTTCAAGGCCGTCACCACGGTCTGCAATGACTGCCCGTGGTATCCCAATGTGCAGTCGTCCGTGTCATGGGACAGTCTTATCCAAATATATTCTTTTACATTATATTTTTCGTCAGGAGAATTATACAGAATATAGAATTGTTCGGATCAAAAAAATCCCCAACCTAATATTGGTTGGGGATTTTGAGCGGAGCATACTTTGCTCCCATATGGTGCCGGCGATCGGGGTCGAACCGATACGGTGTTGCCACCACGGGATTTTGAGTCCCGCACGTCTGCCAATTCCATCACGCCGGCGTAACAAAAATAATATTACCATAGATAAATTATTAAATCAAGAAAAAGCATTTACAATTTATTTTTTTTACTATATAATTTTTTTATTACCTGAGAGGAGGAAGAATAATGAATCAACAATTAGTTACCTTAATGCCTTTAATTCTTTTAATCGTTATCATGTATTTCTTACTGATTCGGCCTCAGAAAAAGAGAGAAAAAGCTGTCACAGCCATGAGAAATTCTGTCAAGGTCGGTGATGAAATCGTCACAATCGGGGGGATTTGCGGAAAGGTCGTAAAAACCAAGGACGAGACCCTTACGATCCAGGTCGGTGCAGACAAAACGAAGTTTGAAATCATGAGATGGGCTGTCTCTAAACTCGTTACAGACGAACCTGCTTCTTCTTCCAGGAAATCCAGAAGAGAAGAGCCTCAGGAAGACACACAGAGCGAGGCTCCAAAGAAGACTCTGCCGAAGAGAATGAAAAAAGCTGACGAAGCGCCTCTTGACGAAGCGCCATCAGAGGAACCAGCCATAACAGAAGCCGTTGAAGAGTCGGATAGCAAAGAATAAAAGAATATAAAATAAAGCCCTGCCGAACAGCAGGGTTTTCTTTTTTTTCAGAAAGACAGAACGGTTCTTTTTCATTCCTGTTTAGTAATTCTCCCGCCGCCGACAACGATGTCGCCCTGATAGAATACGGCCGCCTGCCCCGGTGTAACCGCTCGCTGTTTTTCCTCAAATCGTACAAATATGCTGCCGCGGTCCGCGGGATAAATGACTGCAGGAACCTCTGCTGCAGTGTATCTTGTCTTAACCGTCACCTCCATGGGTCCTGTCAGTTTTGCGATGGAAATCAGATTGACCTCATCCGCCCTGAAGCAGTCTGCGAACAGGTCTTCATTCGGTCCCAGGGTCACACGATTCTTTTCACTATCGATATGAATGACATACATCGGTCTTCCAAAGGTCTTTCCCAATCCTTTCCGCTGGCCGATGGTATAATGGATGATGCCCTTATGCCTTCCGAGAATGCTGCCCTTTTTGTCAACAAAATCACCTTCCACCGCATTTACACCAAGGATCCTCTTGAGAAAGCCCGCATAATCGCCGTCCTTTACAAAGCAAATATCCTGACTATCCGGCTTCTTTGCGTTTACGAAGCCCTTTCTTTCCGCAATGGCTCTGATTTCCGTCTTTTTTAGATTGCCCAGCGGAAACAGTGTCCTGGCCAGTTCTTCCTGTTTCATGGTATAAAGCGCATAGCTCTGATCCTTCGTCTGATCCAAGCCTTTTTTCAGTAAATACCTTCCTGTTTCCGGATCCTTCTCAATCCTCGCATAATGGCCGGTTGCGATATAATCGTATTCCATCAGCAATGCTCTTTCCAGGAATTTCTCGAATTTAATGCTGCGGTTACACTCAATACAAGGGTTTGGCGTTTCTCCGTTTTTATATGCTTCCGCAAAGGGCAGAATAACATCCCTCTCAAATTGCAGTCCAAAATTGAACACATCATGCCGAAATCCCAGCTTGTCCGCTACGCTTTTCGCATCCAGCACATCCTCCAGTGAGCAGCATGTCCGGGTTCTTTCCATTCCGATATCCTCATTT
>JAQUYZ010000199.1:412-4640 GCA_028691625.1 Eubacteriales bacterium | reverse complement strand
TGAGCATGTAGCTGCCGTTGATTCCTTTGATGCCGAGCTCTTCTGCATATTTCAGCAACAGCGTTTTCTGCGGATTGTAAATCATATCGATCACGATATCTGTATGGATGGACTCCTTCGGAATCGGAGTTGCATCCACATTCGGGTACATTCCCACAGGTGTCCAGTTGATCAGAAGATCGCTTCTCATACCGGCTTCCTTGAAAAATTCGTAGGATACGGTATAATTTCCATGAAAATTCTGTTTCCCTCTGCTTACAATGGTGAGATCATATATCCCAAGGTCAAGCAGTACTTTTGCCACGGCTTTTGCGGAGCCGCCGGAGCCTAAAATCACAGCTCCTTTTCCCTTTACCGCAATATTATTAAAAATAAGCATTGAAAGAAAACCGTCGTAGTCTGTGTTGAAACCCTTCGCTTGACCGCTTTCAAACAGAACCGTATTAACTGCACCGATATATTTTGCCTGCTGTGAGACACGATCCAGAAGCGGAATAACAGATTCCTTATAAGGGATTGTAATATTTACACCGCGGAAACCGGAATTTTTTAATGCGATAAAGTCCTGAGCGAAAGTTTCCTTTGGAAATTCCAATATTTCATAAACACCGCTTATCCCTTTTTGTTTCATAATTTCTTCGTGTATTTGAGGGGAGAGGCTATGAGACAGCTTTTCACCAACAAGACCCAATTTCATCATTTGCTTTAACCTCCAGGGCAGCTATGCTGCATCTAAATATTGCATCAATCTATCATACGAGCTGCGTAGCAGTATGATTCCAGACTCTTGCCTTACGGCGAAGCGTGGCAGTTAACAGAATTATTATATCATAAAATTGGAACTTAATCGATAAACTTATGTATCTCAGCTTTTTCGATCGGATAGATATATCCTTTTCCTATTTTTTCGAGAAGGACGAGATTCATCTTGTTACCGCGGCGTTTTTTGTCTTTCATGGCTGTCTGTGCAAGCAGCTCCTTGTCAATGCCCTGGGGAAGCTTTGCAGGGAGTCCGTATTCGAGCAGCAACTCTTTCAGCATGGCGGAGGTGTTGATTCCTGTCAGTCCCATAGCCTCACTGTGTTCTGTGATGGTTTGCATACCGATGGCAACGGCCTGCCCATGACCATAGATTCTGTAATCATATAAATTCTCGATTGCATGGCCGATGGTGTGTCCGAAATTGGTTAGCATTCGTATGCCTTGATCCTTCTCATCCTCTTCTATCATTTGCTTTTTGATGAGACAGCAGCGGTATATAATGGATTCGATCAGCTGTGCGTCACGATGATTATTCATTCGGATCAGGTCTGAAAAGAGATCGGCGTCTGCGACGCAGGCATATTTTATGATTTCTGCCATGCCGTCTGCCATATGATAATCAGAGAGTGTCTTTATGAAATCAGGATCGATATAGACAGAAGTAGGTTGATAATAGGTTCCCACCAGATTTTTTCCTTCAGGTAGATTTACCGCATTCTTTCCGCCGATACTGCTGTCGACCTGACCAATCAAGGTAGTTGGAATTTGAACAAAGTCGACACCTCTTATGAAGGTTGAAGCCGCAAAACCGGAGATATCACCGATTACGCCCCCGCCCAGAGATACAATGACGTCGTCGCGGGTGAGCTGGAATTCGATCAGTCTTTTATAGATCACGGTCAGAGTATCAAAGGATTTGCTGGTGTCTCCTGCGGGGAGGGCAATGATATCCCATTCACAGTGGGATAAGTCCAGTTGCTTTTTCAAAAAATCGCCGTAAACCTTCTGAATATTTTCATCCGTCACCAAGGCAATTTTTTTTCCGGCAAAGTGTTTTCCCAAGGTCTTCCCAATCGTCTGAAACAAGCCGCTTTCTATGAGAACCGGATACTTTATGCTTTTCATGTTAATTGTCAGTGAATACTTCATCTGATAACCTCCGATCTTTGATCCCTTATGCGAGGATTTATTTTTGATTTACTGTATGATTCATTATTTCTGGAAATCATAATAGTAATATGTAGTATACACTAATAGGAAAAAATAAGCAAATCATTGCAATATGATAAAAATCGAATATAATGAAATGAGTGTGCGTATTGAATTGAAAGGAAAGTGAGAGATGGAAATGGATCAGAACATTATTGTAAACGAAAGCAGCAGAAATCTAAGAGCACTTGGAAGGAATGCCCTTGTTGGAAAATGGGGACTCGGCGTTCTCGGAACCCTGTTATTCACAGTATTGACGATCATACCCGTACTGATATTAGATGCAATATTCGGGGACGGTGATATGTCGCAGACTACTGTTTCAAGTATTTACAGTTTGCTGATCACGGGTCCGATGACCCTTGGTTATGCGATGTTTGCGATTTCAATCTTCAGAAAAAGAGAGACCTCACCGGCGGAAGTTTTTTATGGTTTCGAACGGTTTGGAAAAGCGTTTGGACTATACATAGTGATGTCCATCTTTATATTCCTATGGGCGCTGCTGCTCATTGTACCCGGCATTATTGCCGCGCTGCGATACAGCATGAGCTTTTATATTCTCGCAGATCATCCCGAGATGGGAATCATGGAGGCGATTAATGAAAGCAAGCGCATGATGCGTGGAAACAAATGGAAATTCTTCTGCCTGAACCTTTCCTTTATCGGCTGGGGCATTCTATGCCTTATTTCTTTGGGAATCGGCTTCCTGTGGCTCGGACCGTATTTTGAAGTGACCGTCATCGCTTTTTATGATATTGCGAACGGGAGCCTGAGACCGGTCAGAAGCATTGAAGGGGAAGCCGCAGTCCCCGGAGCTACAGAGAACGAAGAATCATACCGTAACTGAGAGGATGCGCAATAAAGCACCACGCCTTTTGGGACCAAAAGGGCGCGGTGCTTTTCTATTGAATAGGGAGAGATGAATCGTTCTATCGCTGACTGAATTTCTGTGTCAGTTCCTGCCGTAGTGCATCAATTTTTAAAAAATCCATATTTGGAACGTAGTATTTTTCAAGCTCATCGTGTTCTTTCTTAGCCTGACTGAGACAAAGGATTCCCTTTTGGAGCAGCTCTTCCATCTTTTTTTTGCTGTCTGCAAGAATGGCGGCCTGGTATTTGATCAAATCGTAACGAATGATATGCTCCAGATGAATCGGTATAATCTCTGTTTCCGGCGCTGTCTGACCGATGGTATGGTACTGATTCGATGTGATAAATGCTAAACTCAAATCTGGAATGAGCAGGTGCTCAAGCTTGGTTGATGGCTTCATCGGGCAATAGTATCCTTCTGCCGAAAAACCTCTGTATACTGCTCCCTCCATGAACAAATTCAGCATTCTTTCACTGCTGACACCCACAGGGACATGGATCAGATAAACCTTTTGATAGCCTCCCAGCAGGGTATCTAAGTAATGCTCAAAACCGTTGGGCGTGATTGCACTTGCAAAATATTTCTTGACATCACCTTGTTTTGAACTGATCTCTCTGTGTGCCAATTCATCGCCGATGATTTTCGCTGATATTTTGTATAACTCCTCGTGTTTGATGGCGGATTCATAAATGCTGCAAAGATTATCATACATCTTTCCGGCAGCTGCCAAATAATTGTAGCCTCTGCTGAATATGCTTTTGATTCTTTCATTGTTGCTGATCAATGCTTCCTTGTTTTTTCTGATTCCTTCCTCATCCCAGAAATCTCCCAAATGAATGATGGAATCAACCGCACCCGGATTGATGGGATCAACGATGTGCGGAGAGGTCCCGTCTATCATCGCAATCTTTCTATCGCGGAGGACGATACCGTCCAGAGAATTATTATCTGAGGAACAGTGCATAAAGTCCACATCGTGGCCTTCCTGCAGCATGGCCTCGCCGATCTTTTTCATAAAGGTTGACTTCCCGACTCCTGGACCGCCTTTAATACAGATGATTTTGTCTGCCTCCCTTTGGCCGAGTATATATTGATAGTACGAAAAAAAACCTTCAGGGGTGTTGTTACCGGGATACATATGTCTTTCGATTCCTGCCATACACATCTTCCTTTCCAAAACATTTCCCTTCATGATATGCAGGAGGGACCCGTTCGGTGACTGGTACAGTCCTATCATAGAGTATAATTTTCATTGGCAAAGATAACAAAAAAAACAGGAAGAGAGTAAAAACCCTCTTCCCTACATACAAGTTAACCTGTAAAATTAATTTTGCGAACAAACCAACAGGAGGCTTGTATGATGGAAACTATGTTATCAAAAAAAGG
>JAQUYZ010000199.1:0-402 GCA_028691625.1 Eubacteriales bacterium | reverse complement strand
CTAGAAGACAATTTTATCAGCAAAAATTACAGGTTAACACTGGAATGTAGATAAGACAAAAAAATTGCCAACGATTACTTGACACTAACCAGTCCTATTTAGACATTGATAAAGGGCAGGAAAAGTATTATAATAATTTAGAATCTGATTAGAATTTATTGAACAAGTCAAAAATAAACCCAGCGTGTTAAAGCGGTGAAATCCACAGATAATGAAGGAGATGCAGATGAGTCAGAATTTTATACCCCTTCTCTTTGCAGGAGATTATAACGTTTACAGTGTTGCAAGGGCATTCCACGAGCAATATCATATAAAATCACATGTCTTTGGAAAATACAGCACCGGTCCATGCCTTGGCAGTAAGATTATAAATTATACGGCGAATTCAAAAATCGAAGAACA
>JAQUYZ010000198.1 GCA_028691625.1 Eubacteriales bacterium | reverse complement strand
TGTGAGCTGGTGAAAGAGCGCACGGAAGGCAGGGTAGAGGTTGAATACTTCCCGGCCAGCCAGCTGGGCGGCTATGAGACCGTCTATGAAGAAATCGTAAGAGGAACCATAGACCTAGGCCAGATCACGATCCCGGATGCACTGGATGCAAGGCTTGGAGCAGCATATGTTCCGTATTATGCAAAGAACTATGAGGAAGCAAAGATTCTCTTTGCTCCGGATTCTTATCTTTCCGGAGTACTGGGTGAAGTAACAGCACAAAACGGCGTAAAATTCCTCGGTACCGTGCTGGAAGGTTTTATCGGCATGGGATTTGTGACAGAACCGAACGATATGCTTACCCCAGGAACGAATAAAAAAGTTAAAACCAGAAGTCCTGCCATGATCACCTTCCGCATCGCACAGGAGGACCTGGGCTTTAACCCGATCACCGTACCATATGCTGAAGTTCCCACTGCAATCCAGACGAAGGTCGTTGACGGATGGGTTGGCGGCACTCCGAATATGAACTATGCATGGGTCGGACAGGTAATCAAACATATGTATGTTAATTATATCCACGCGGAAGCGACCAGCTATGTTGTCAGCCAAAAATCTCTTGACAAGATGACGCCGGAAGATGCGGAAGCAGTGATTGCGGTATTCCAGGAACAGAGTTTGAAGAGCTTTGACGTAGCAAAGGAAAATGAAAGAAATTACATGAAAAAGCTTGCTGATGATTATGGAGTATCCGTTTATGAG
This sequence comes from Eubacteriales bacterium, assembly GCA_028691625.1. Lineage (GTDB taxonomy): Bacteria > Bacillota > Clostridia > Peptostreptococcales > Anaerovoracaceae > Anoxybacterium. The sequence goes on along the minus strand of JAQUYZ010000198.1, from coordinate 3,900 downwards.
TTTACACCGGAAGAGATCGATACCTTCGCAAATTTTGTACGTGAAAAATCATGGCCAAAGATGGAAGAGTTGTTGACGAAGGAATTGATGGACGGCATGAGAGCTGAGGTTGAAAAGCTGGAAGCTGCTCAATAACAGAATTCCTCTCCATTATACAACAGTTAAATCAAAGGGAAGGCAGAACCTTCCCTTTGGTTTGATCATGGCAAGAAAGGAGACTATCTATGAATAAATTAGAACAGACAGCCTTTTGGAAAGCATTGCGCAAGCTCTTGCGTTTTGGCTTGATCCTGTCCGCGATACTGGTTACTCTGATCACCTTTGCGGCGGTTATTACGAGAGAATTGAACGTCAATTTCCTGGGGTATGAGGAAATATTGATTATATGTGCCTTTTGGCTCTATATGCTGGGCACTGCCTACGGAAGCTACGAGGACAGCCATATCAAGGCGGACGTGATTGTGGTTATGATGCCGGAAGGCCGTATGAAATCAACGCTGGCTATGATCAGAAATGCATTGTCTCTTATCCTTGGGATCCTATTTCTGGCATGGGCTTTCCAGTTGTTTCAGTGGACCATTATCATGGAAAACAAGACGCCGGTCTGGCGGATCCCGATGACCGTCTCCCAGTCATCCCTGCTGTTCGGACTGACGGTGGCGTCCTTCTATCATGCGGTCTATCTTTATGATGAAATCAAGCTGTATATCGGCAGGTATGTCACAAAGAAAATTCCGATCGAGCCGTCATCTGATGACATAAAGGAGGTATGATCATATGCTGGTAGCAATTGCAGTTATCGTATTAATCGTTGTTCTGTTGCTTGGAGTCCCGATTCCCTTTGCATTCTTTGCATCTTCGCTGGTCATCGTAATCGGGGGAGATTATGACTATACATTCCTGTTGCCTTACGGCTTCAGCAAGGTCAGCTCGCTGATCCTGGTTGCGATTCCGCTTTTTATTCTTGCAGGAAATCTCATGGAAAAGAGCGGCATCGGGGAAGGTCTGATCAACTGGGTTGAAATGTTCGTGGGCAGGGTCAAAGGCGGCCTTGGTGCCGTTATGGTTATTTCCTGTGCTTTGTTCGGATCAATTTCAGGAAGCGGTTTTGCGACCCTGTCCTGCATCGGCACCATCATGCTGCCGAGAATGGCAGCCGCAGGATATCCCCGCGGAGTGTCTGCAGCACTGATTTCCAGTGCATCCTTGCTTGGTCTTTTGATTCCTCCCAGCCTGAATATGATCGTCTATGCATTTATCGGAGGACAATCGGTACTGGCATGCTTTCTTGCAACAGTAATTCCGGGAATTATTCTTGTTATTCTATTGAGTGCAGTTACCTTTTGGCTGCTGCGCAAAAACACTGAGATTAAACTCAGAGATCCGATGCCGCCTGCAGTCTATGCAAAAACCCTGGGGAAACGTACCACCAGAGCCGTTCCGGCGATGGTTGCACCGATCATTATCCTGGGCGGAATATACGGCGGATTTCTGACTCCCACAGAAGCGGCAGCGGTCTCCGTGGTCTATACGGTACCGGTGGGAATCTGGTTCTACAAGGGCCTGAATAAGGAAACCTTCAAAAGTGCCCTGATTACCGCCGCCACCACAGCCGGCGTGGTCATGATCATGCTTTTGTCCGTTATGATGCTCTCCAGACTCTATATCATGGAAAATGTGCCTCAGATGATCCTGGATGCGATGACGTCGATTACTGAGAATACTTTTATTCTCATCCTGTTCGTCAACCTGTTTCTGGTCATTATCGGCATGCTGATGGACGATACCAGCGCAATCCTCCTCTGTACCCCGATCCTGCTTCCGGTTGTCGTACAATTGGGCGTCAATCCGGTTCATTTTGCGGCGATCATGGGCGTCAATCTTGGCCTGGGCTGCGTAACCCCGCCGACGGCACCGTTCCTGTATCTGGGTGCCAGAATCGGGAATGCACCGATCAACGAAATGATGGGTCCGACGATGTGGTACATTTTCTTCGCATGGATTCCGACATTGGCGATTACCACATATGTACCCGGATTGTCCCTGTGGCTGCCGAGATTATTCGGTTTTGTATAGAATCTGTTTGTCAGCTAATTCATATATAAATCAAAAAAGGCTCTGCCCAAATGTGATGGGCAGAACCTTTTTTATCTTAAAGAATACCACGGGCTATGCCTAATGTCATTTAGTTAAGCAATTAAATATAATTCAGAGCCATAAACAGGAGTATATCAAAAATATCCTCCTGTTTTTTTTTGAAAAACACTTGACATTTTACTGATAATATGTGGCGCAGCCCCTTAAATGAATAAAATTTAAGGAGGCGAATATGTGTAAAAGGATTAATTTAATTAGAAAGAAGCTGGATGATCTGATTACCAAGATGTCTTGCAATCCAGAAAGCTTTGTCAAAAACCCGGGCAAAGATTTTACCCGCAGCAGAAAGCTTGATTTTTCAACTGTGATGAGGGGCATTCTGTCCATGGGAGGCGGCAGCCTCTCCAGAGAAATGATTCGGCAGACAAGGTTTGATATGAGCCATGCCACGGTGTCTGCATTTGTACAACAGAGGGACAAGCTTCTGCCGTATGCGTTCAAGTACCTTCTGTCAAACTTCAACAAATCTGTAAGGATCCGCAGATTTCATGGGTACAGAGTTATGGCAGTCGATGGATCAGACCTTCAGATTACAACCGATCCAAGCAAGACAGATTCCTATGCACACAATCAATACGGAGGCTATAATTACATCCATGTGAATGCAGTCTTCGATATCTGCACTGGAATCTACGTTGATTCTTTGGTTCAGCCGGCAAATCACTCCAATGAAATCGCGGCACTCACGCAAATGCTGGCACAGCCTAATTCTGAGGAAGCTTCCATCATTGTTATGGATAGAAACTATGAAAGCTACAATCTGCTGGCATATCTAAATTCAATCAAGCAGCCTTTTGTCCTACGAATCAAGGATATGGAAAGCCGAGGAGGAATCGCATGCGGGTTGAAACTAAACCTTGCAGGAGAATTCGATGTACAAATAAGCCGGATTTTGACTAGGAAACAGAATAAAGTGATAAGAGCGAACCCGCATATCTATCACCATCTGCCCTCAAAAGTAAGGTTCGATTTCATGGATGATGAAACTGAGAATTGCTCCATAAGCTTCCGGTTGACAAGATTCAGAATCAAAGAGAATGAATATGAAACCATCATCAGTAATCTCAGCCCTGACGAGTTTGAATCAGAAGATATAAAGAGGATATATCATATGAGGTGGGCAATTGAGACATCCTTTCGTGATCTGAAGTATGCTCTAGGGATTGTTAGGCTGCATTCGAAAAGAGATGAGTGCATTGAGATGGAAATCCTTGCAAAAATGATCATGTATAATTTCAGCAGTATGATTACCTGTCAAGTGAAAGTTGACAGGAGTGCAGCCAAACACGAATACAAAGCAAATTTTGCACTTGCAATACATATCTGCATGGAGTTTTTCCGAGGCAATGCACTATCATCTAAAGTTGAGGCGGTGATATCATCAACAACGCTCCCTGTGCGAAAGGGGCGAAGCTATCCACGAAAATGGCACAAATCACCTGTTAACTTTAACTACAGAATATCATAATTTTTTAAAAGAAAGGCAAAGTTTTAAAGGCGGACGCTCTCCGTTTTATTTCGTATGCCCAAAAGCAGAAAAGAACACCATATGAAGAAAACCTCTGTCTTCATATGGCTGTAACTGACTTTATTCAATCATTAACTAAATGACATTAGGCTATGCCTGTGGTTCAAAAAAGCTTTTAGCTTTGAGTGGAAAATAAAAACCCCCTTTGTTAGAATAAATGCAGGTTTGCCAACCGCAGTTATAACAAAGGAGGTGTCCGATGTGGACAATGAAAG
>JAQUYZ010000197.1 GCA_028691625.1 Eubacteriales bacterium | reverse complement strand
TCAGCTGTTTCCTGAGCTGGGCCTGCAGCTCCTCTGTCTTCGTGGCATCCCGGATCAAATGGACATATTTGATGTTCCCGCGGTCATCCTCTATGGTAAAGTAGCTGTAAACAATATTCTTCTTTTGGTTTCCAATGATGAGATCAGACTTTGCCTCTCCGCTGAGATAAGTCGTGGTCGCCTCTTCAATGGTGCGTGCGATGTTTTGATCAAAGATATCGTATAGAGTTTTCCCTTCCGGGTTTTCCGCTGTAATTCCCATGATTTCCTTATATTTGGAATTCATATAATCAAAACGGTAATCCTTATCCAGGATCACAATCCCTCCGTCGATGTTTTCTACAACCGTGTTATAGAGCTTGCTGAAGTAGGAATTGTATGCATTTTCCCTCAGGATAAGATAGAAGGTGGCGGTGGCAAAGCACAGCAAAAGAAAAGATACGGCGACCAGAGAGTATTCGAGGACATTTTGATCTGACAAGGCAGCATTCTCCAGCGTGTTCAGTCTGTCGACATAACGCCTTGTAAGCTCCGCCATCAAATTGGCCTGCCTGTCATAAAGTCCGATAAAATTCGGATTTGTGATCATGGAAATATCTTTTGCATTGACTGCGGAAGAATACAGGTCAATTAATCGATTAAAACTATCCAGGAAAATAGAATATGTGCTTTGCTCCTGTTTGTTGAACTGGATATATTCAGCCTGGGATGAGATCGTCAAACCGGTTTTGTCAAGAAGGGACATCAGGCTGTCATCCGCCTGCTCCCTGGTAAAGACACGATATTCAAGAGCGATGGTATCATTTTTTATGTAGCTGTTGCGCAGGTTAAGAAATTCAGACTTGTATTTTTCGTCGTTGGTGAACAGGTACTGTCTTGCATTGGAGCACAGCTGACTTTGAAGATTTGTATATTTGATATTGAAACTCAGCATATTGTCCTTCCGGGTTTCAATGGAAATTACTTTGTCACGGTATGCAAAAACAGCCATCGTATTCATAATCAGAATAATGACGAGACTGATGATCATTACCGCCATAAAACTCAAATTAACTTTTTTCATAAATCAGTGCTCCTCTCTATAACCCGTTGCATCTGTGGAACCAAATTGAGGGTGACTCATGAGAGCTGATGAGATACGATAATACCGGATCGGGCGCCATTATTTGGAGTAAATATTACTTATTTACTCTGTTATGTCCTTTATTTTACAGCGATATACAACAAATGTAAATTGGTAATACATAAAATAAAACAGGCATAATCTTGATATTATCGATAAAATTCGGCAGGATATGTAAATATACCGCATTCAAAGTGATGATTTTTGCGAAAACAATACGAATTTTGACAAAAAATGTTGGTGTGGGTCAATGCTTTTTTTGTTAGAATGGAGAAAGAGGTGTTGAAACGGGTGGATACAATTACAATTTTGATTCAAATATCGGTATCCATTGCGGCAGGAATTCTTGCCGGCTTTTCCGCTGTCTATACCTTCAACCGAATTCCGGCAAAGTGGCTCTGCGATTACGACCAGACACCGCCTCGTGAAATGTGGGGGGAGCGGATCAAAGCCAGACCGTGGACGGTGGTGTTGATTCTGGTTTTTACCGCAGCTTCGTTAAAGCTGCTTGCACAGGGTGTTCTTTTTGCTGTGCCCGGGATTATAACGCTCTGGCTTCTCCTTCTGATTGGAGTCGCAGACAGGAAATATAAGATCATTCCGGATCAATTTGCCATCGCGCTGGCGGTAACGGCTTTCGGTTATATCCCTTTTCATGAAGCCTATTGGTTCCAGTTGATCGGCGCGCTTGTCGGAGGAGGCAGCATCCTGCTGCTGGGTGGAATCGGAACTTTTCTGTTTCGGAAAGAAGCGATGGGATTCGGAGATGTAAAACTGTTTACCGCCATCGGACTGCTGGCTGGCATGGAGGGAGTCACTGTTATATTGATCCTTACAATATTCTCCAGTGCCTTTGTTTTCGGAATCGGGTTGATCAGCGGCAGGATAAAAATCGGCGAGGAACAGCCCCTTGGACCGTTTATCGCCGCTTCTGCGTCTTTATATCTTTTGTTTCGGCCTGAGTTTTCCGTCCTGGCGGATTTTTATATTCACCATTGAGGGTATCATTTCTTTACCAGGTATCCGGATTCGTTGATCAGAAGGCTGATATCATGAACCATTTCATCGATAGAGATCGGCACGTCGTTTTCCAGCCACCAGATGGAGGCGGAAATCAATGCCCCTGAATAATATTGTGCAATCATGGAGCATGGAATCAAATGGTCATAACCCAGCTTTTCATTTTCAATCAATTTTGTTTCGATCAGGCCTGCGATAGAACGGTGGAACATTGGAAGCGCAGAATTATTGCCGGATCTCAGAATTCCGGTCTTAAGAAGCGCCCTGTGATCTGCCATGTAGAGTAAAGACTTGCGGATCAGGTTTATATAATATTCCTTCATGCTTTCGGTGGAAACAATCTGCTCATCAGGGCCCTCAAAGCTCTGAATCAATTGCCTGACACAGAATTCAAGCAGGTGGTACTTGTCCTTAAAATGCTTATAGAAGGTGGTGCGGTGGACGATGGCCCGTTCACAGATATCCGTAACAAAGATATCCTCAAAGGGGCGCTCAAGCAGCAGAGACTTCAGTGCCTGAGACAGCCGTCTGAAAGTCCTTTCCACCCTTAAATCTTCTTTCTTTTTATGGCTCCATTCTGTCATTAACGTGATTCCTTTCGTTGCAATCTCATCCGCATGCAATATGATATAGGATCAAGGTTCTCCTAAATTATAATTTAAATCCTGATCCCTGTAAAGTTTATCGTCACATGCAGAAAAACTGAAAACATAAAGAGGGGATAACCGGACCGGTTATCCCCTCTTTATGTTGTTGTATGAGTTTAATGGAGTAGTAGTATTCAATATTATTTTATTTATAGTACCATTAGTTGGGGCAGGATACAATCATTATTTATTAAATTTTCAAAATATTTAAAAAATGATTTGCTGATGTATCGACCTGTGGTTTTTCAGGGAAAAGACGGTCGTTTTGAAAAGGAAATAGATTTGACGCAAGGTGTGAAATAATAGTATAATATTCTGATATAACAAGGCGATCAATGTACCCCCCCTCGTTATAAACGATTGAATTCATCTTAAAATAAGATACGTGTAAAGGAAAAGAAAATGATTACAAGTAAGCAAAGGGGCTTTTTACGAGGTTTGGCACATGAGCTGGAACCTACAGTGTATATTGGAAAATACGGTATAACGGAAAACATCGTAAAAGAAATGGAAACAGGTTTGGAATGCAGAGAACTGGTCAAGGTAAAGCTGCAGGAGGGATGTGAATTGACTCCAAAGGATACTGCCAATGTGCTGGCTGAATCCTTGAAGGCCGAATATGTTCAGGCAATCGGGAGAAAATTTACTCTATACAGAGAATCAAAGGATCATAAGCAGATCGAGCTTCCCAGATAGGGGGGGACGATGGCTGAGAAAAGGAAAAGAAATAGAAAAAGACAAATCATACGGATCACCGTTCTGATTCTGATTGTTCTCGTTTTGGCTGTACCATGGGCGATCAGTGTCTGTCTGGTATCCGCTATGGAGGACTTCCTGATCACAGCGGAAGCCGCAGGGCAAATTGGTGCGGACTGCATTCTTGTTCTGGGTGCGGGGCTGAAGTCCGACGGTACCCCGAATCATATGCTGCAGGACCGGCTGGACAAAGGGATCGCACTTTACAAATCCGGTGCGGCACCCAAGCTACTGCTGAGCGGGGACAACGGTCAGATAGAATATGACGAGGTCAACGCGATGAAGGAATATGCTTTAAATGCGGGCATCCCGAGCGAGAATATCTTCATGGACCATGCGGGCTTCTCAACCTATGAATCAATGTATCGTGCAAGGGAAATCTTTCTGGTGGAAAAGGCGATCATTATTACGCAGAGATATCATCAGTACAGAGCACTCTACACGGCGCGGGGATTTGGAATCGAGGGGTACGGCGTCGTACCGGAGGCCGGAACCTACCCGGGGCAGAACTACAGGGAGCTCCGCGAACTATTGGCAAGGAACAAAGATTTCTTTAAAATGATGGTGAAGCCGGAGCCGGCTTATCTCGGAAATACAATTCCGATCAATGGAAGCGGGCTTGCCAGCCATGACTGAAGTGACAGCATGACAGGGAGCAATCTCATTGCAGCAGGAAGTGGGCCATGAAAAATGTTCTTTTGACAATCGCATATGATGGTACTGATTTCTGCGGATGGCAGAAACAGCCCGGACAAAGAAGCGTTCAGGAAGAAGTGGAACGGATGCTCGGCATTGTCTGTGCCCGGCCGATACAAATCAACGGCACAAGCAGAACCGACGCCAGGGTTCACGCATATGGCCAGAGAGCGAGCTTTACGGCAGAATTCAGCATTCCCATCGGGAAAATTCCTTTGGCTGCAAACGGTATATTTGCTTCTGCAGCGTCGGCAAAAACCAGAAAAGCCTCCGGAGATGTTGCCATACTGGCCGCAGAAGAGGTACCGTTAGATTTTCACGCCAGATTTGACGCCCTGGGGAAAAAATATATCTACAAAATCAGCCAATCGCAGAAACCCAACCCCTTCCAGAGAAATTACTGCTGCCA
>JAQUYZ010000196.1 GCA_028691625.1 Eubacteriales bacterium | reverse complement strand
GCCTACGGAAGAAATATTGTGGAAAATTTTGCTTCCCATGCTGCCGTATGCGCCGGAATCCAGTCCGATATCATATTCGGCTGCGACGATTTTTCCGTCCTTGTCAACAGCGATTCTGCCGTTGGTAAAGGAGGCGGATCTCTTTCCGGTCACATGGCTGAATTCTTCATAGCTTAATGTAAGCGAGCAGGGCATATTCAGGTTCTGAACAGCAGTGGCAACAAGGCCATAGGTGTTTGCGCTGACCGAATATCCGAAGGATCCGCCCACAGGGTTCATGATGATGCGGAGCTCTTCCATCGGAATGCCGCCGGCCATGGATACCGCTTCTCTTGCTTCGGTGATTGCCTGCGCCTTGCACTGAAGGGTGATCATACCGTCTGCACCGACATAACCCTGAACCACGTCAGGCTCGATGGGCAGATGTGGCTCATGCTGGGAATGGAAGCTTCCCTCTGCAACATAGTCGACATCTTCAAAAATTTCAGCAGTGTCCTGTCCTTTATATACCGGCTGCTCCATAAAGAAATTGGGCAGGGTCTCATGCAGCTGGATGGCATTGGGCATCACCGCCTCCGGGAATGTCATATAGCTGGGCAGTACCTCAAGGTTCTGCTTCACTTTCGCAGCCGCGGCGCGGGCATTCTCTTCGGTATCAGCGGCCACAAGGGCTACGCAGTCGCCGCGCTTGCAGATTTTCTTGCCTGCGATTACGGGGAACTCGGTGATCCCTTTGCCCTTTACGCGGGGAACAACCGGAGGGCCTTCCATATTGTTGGTGCCTTTTACGTCTTCAGCCGTCATGACCTTAAAGACGCCGGGCATTTTTTCCGCTTCTTCCGTATCGATGCTGATGATCTTCGCATGGGGAACCTCAGAAATGACCACCGCCAGATATGCGGTGCCTTCCGGCATCTTCAGCTTTATATCGTCACCATAATCCGCAAGACCGCAGACCTTGGCAAGCGCTGTAGGTCTGGGGCGTTTGGATCCGTAGATGTCCTTTTCCCCTTTAAAGTCATATGTAATATCTTCCATTGTGGCTTCGCCGCGCATTACCTTTGCTGCAGCCATCACTGCATCCACGATGGGTTTGTATCCGGTGCAGCGGCATATATTCCGGTTCTTCTGAAACCAGTCGCGAACCTCTTCCCTCGTCGGGTTGCTGTTTTGCTGCAGTAATGCATAGGACGATACGATGAAGCCTGGGCTGCAAAAGCCGCACTGTACGCCGCCGTAAGTGATCCATGCCTGCTGAAGCGGGTGCAGATGCTGAGGTGTCCCGATTCCTTCAATGGTAGTGATCTCGGTGTTTTCCGGCACGTTCTTCATCTTTTTAGTACAGGATCGGACCACTTTTCCGTCCAGTAAAACGGAGCAGGCTCCGCATACGCCGGTACCGCAGCCGACTTTTGTGCCCGTAAGACCCATTCTTCGGACTACGGTTGACAGGGAATCTTTCTCGAGATCGCAAATAACGGGTCGTTCAACACCGTTGATTGTTAAAATCCGTCTTGTTAATTTCATGTTCCCATCCTTTCTATTATCTGTAGAATAGCTGAACAAATGATGCAACTAACTTAATTTCATTGAATCGATTCTGTGAATCCATTATAATACAATGAGTTAACTTTTACAATAACCTGGATGCTTTTATTGAAAAAAAATATCGTTGTTTTTTCATGCATTATGCGAAAAAATTCACTGCTTTTATCAGGCATGCCACCTGGGAGGGAATTGTAATTCTACGCGGGACATGCTACACTTTTTAAAGAAGAATCGGAAAGGCGGACACTCGGATGAACAGACCTGTACTGGATGACTGGATTTTAAAAAAAATTACAATATTTAACAGCGGGCTCGAAGAAACGAAGCCTCCGAATTTCACACACAATGCGCTGGAGCGGTATCAGCTTGACAGGATCAACGGCACCCTTGCCCTTGCTGCTCAGAGAAGCCTGTTTTACCGTACGCGTTTTGGGGCTGTGAAGCTGGAGAATCTGTCCGGACTCTCAGCGCTTCCCTTTACGTCTCCCGAAGACCTGAAGGCGGACCCCTATGGAATGCTCTGCGTCCATCCCAACGAAATAAGCCGCATCGTAACCCTGAAAACCAGCGGCAGCAGCGGTCCCTCAAAAAGAGTTTTTTTCACCGAGCCGGATCTGGAGCTTTGCACCGACTATTTTCACCACGGAATGCGCAATCTCGTCAATGAGGCCGATACTGTCGGCATTCTGTTTCCCTATGCCACACCGGCATCCGTCGGCGACCAGCTCATCAAGGGACTTGGACGTCTGGGTGCTGACACAGTTCCTCTTTTCGGCAAATCCAAGGCTGAGATTTCCGAAGTGATCCGTGAAAAGCAGATCACATCGCTGGCCGGCATGCCGGCGCAGATTTCGGATTTGGCGGAAACATACCCGCAGCTTTCCACGATAAAAACCGTACTGCTCAGTGCCGATTTCGTGTCCGATCAGGTCCGAAGCATCCTAAGGCAGGCCTGGGGCGCCGAAGTGTTTGAGCATTACGGTATGACAGAAATGGGCTTGGGCTGTGCGGTAAGCTGTGCGCATCAAAAAGGCTATCATGTCCGGGAAGCAGATCTTTATCTGGAGATTATCTGTCCGGATACCGGCCGGGTCCTTCCCGACGGGCAGTGGGGAGAAATCGTGTTCACGACACTGACAAGAACAGGAATGCCCTTTATCCGGTACCGCACCGGAGATATCAGCCGCTGGAAAACGGAACCCTGTTCCTGCGGAAGCAAGCTGAAGCTGCTGGATTATATCAGGGACAGGCAGATCCCCAAAGGAAAAGGCAATGATTCAGCCTCATAAGGAGAATACAATGAAAGAGATCACAAAAACAGCAACGAAGCAAACCTACAGTTTATGTCCTGTTTGCCTGAAACGCATTCCCGCTAAATTGGTCATGCGGGATGGCTGCTGGTATCTGGAAAAGGTCTGCGAAGTGCACGGATATTATAAAACCGTTGTCTGGAGGGGGCGGGTTCCGGGCCTGACAGATTGGGGAAACTACCATCCTCCGAAGGAAGAGGAAGCAGAGCTTCCGGATTGTCCAAATGACTGCGGTCTGTGCGGCAAACATCTGCAGAGCACCTGCTGTGTGCTCGTTGAGGTGACGAGCCGCTGCAATCTCCGCTGTCCGGTCTGTTTTGCGGAAAGCGGAGCCGATTGCCCCGGACCTGACAAAAGCGTTGCGGAACTATCTGATGAGTTCCGTTTCCTGATCGAGAAAGGCTGTCATTTTATCCAGCTTTCCGGCGGAGAACCCACCGTAAGAGACGATCTTCCCGAAATTATCCGGGCTGCAAAAGAAGCAGGTGCCACCTCCGTCCAACTCAACTCCAACGGCCTGCGTCTGGGCGAGGAGCCTGAATTTACAAAACGTCTGGCAGCATCCGGTCTGGATTTTGTGTTCCTGCAGTTTGACGGTATGGATGATACGGTTAACCGGAAGCTTCGGGGAAGGGCTCTTCTGGAAGACAAGCGGAAGACAATTGAAGTCTGCGGAGTAAACGGAATCGGCGTAACCCTCGTACCCACCGTCGTCCCCGGAATCAACGACCATCAGATCGGCAGAATAATTAAATTCGGCCTTACACAGTCCCCCGTCGTGAGGGGTGTTCACTTTCAACCGATCAGCTATTTCGGCCGGTATCCGGAGCCTCCAAAGGATGAAGACCGGATTACGCTGCCCGAAATTGTTTCCGCAATCGAACAGCAGACGGAAGGTCTGATTAAAATCTCCGACCTTGCGCCCTCCTCCTGCGATCATCCCCGCTGCGGTTTTCACGGAGATTTCATGATTCTGCCCGGCGGACTGGTTTCCCTTACTCCAAGAGCACAGGATTCAAACAGCGACCACTGCTGCTGCCAAACGATTGCGGAACTGTCCGCCGATGCCCCGTCGGAGAACGCATCCCGCAATCCGAAGGAAGCGCTGCGAAACCGAAACTTTGTTGCCCGCCGCTGGAAGCGGAGTCCGGAGCTGGAGAAAAAGCGAAACGCCGCACCCTCCGCCGACGAAGTCATGGATTTTGACACCTTCCTGGAGCAGATTGCGGTTCATGGATTTACCGTAACAGGCATGGCGTTCCAGGATGCATATACTATTGATCTGGAACGGCTCCGAAGATGCAGCCTTCACGTTTATGACAACGGACGCATCCTTCCCTTCTGTGCAAAATACCTGACAAGTATATAAGCGCCTGCCGCGGGTATTCTCCGGAAAATATCCGCGGCAGGCGCTTTAAACAATACTGATCCGGCATCTTTATGCCAAAGGAGGGTGCTGCACAACGGAACTTCCGCTCCACAGCATCCTCCCCCGACAGCATCGAAACCGATCAATCTCAATCAACCGGTCCCGATACAGTATGAGTTAAGCCTTTGGCTTGGCTTTGTTAAATAACACTCTGTACCCAGAGTAAATTTTATGCCCTTGATTCCGGTGTCTTGGTTCTGTAATAGCTTCCTGTCAGATGCTTCGGATTGAATGCCTCTCTGACCTTCCACTGATATTCCGGAACCAATGGCTGCGGAAGCTTCGCATACATGGCGTCATGCTCTTCCTGAGTATAATCGTACGCGTCCGGTCTTCTTGCGTCTGCATTCCAACGGCCCATATCCACC
>JAQUYZ010000195.1 GCA_028691625.1 Eubacteriales bacterium | reverse complement strand
TCAGGTTTGCAAATTTTAATTCGTAATCACCCGGCATTTTATTCACCAGCGAACCTTTTCCATGAACCACTACGTCATGGGAAAGCGGAAGAATAAAGTTTTCGGAAAAAAAATAAGTGAGCGGAAAGGTCAGATCGTTATGTGAACCCTTCCGAAAAAGAGGATCTGTCTTCATATATTGCAGGGTATCGTTCATCCACCCCATATTCCATTTGAAGTTAAAGCCCAGGCCATTGACATGGACCGGCTTGGTAACCATCGGCCACGCGGTTGACTCTTCCGCTATCATCAGAGCGTTTGGATAAAACCGGAAAATCGTCTTGTTCAGATCCTGCAGAAATGAGACTGCCTCCAGATTCTCTTTTCCTCCGTTGGCATTTGGTTTCCACTCACCATCCTTCCTTCCGTAATCCAGATAGAGCATGGAAGCCACTGCATCCACCCTGAGACCGTCAATGTGATATTTATCCATCCAGAACATGGCATTGGAAATCAGAAAGCTCCTCACTTCATTTTTACCCCAGTCAAAAATCCTCGTCCCCCACTCCTCGTGCTCGTTTTTTTGGGGATCGTCATATTCATAACAGTTGCTTCCGTCAAATCGATATAAACCGTTGCTGTCCTTCGGAAAATGCCCGGGAACCCAGTCAAGAATTACGGAAATCCCTGCCAGATGACAGGCGTCAACAAAGGACATGAAGCTTTCGGGCGAACCGTATCTCGAGGTAGGCGCATAGTAACCCATTACCTGATAGCCCCAGGAGCCGTCGAAGGGGTATTCGGAAACCGGCATCAGTTCCAGATGGGTGTAGCCCATCTCTGTAACATAGGGAATCAATTCCTCTGCTAATTTGTCATAATCAAAATAATTTCCGTCCTTATATTTCCGCCAGGACCCAAGATGCACCTCATAGATATTCATCGGAGCGGACCAGGATGCTTTTGTCTGCTGCCGGCTGCGCCATTTCAGATCTTTCCATGCATACCGGTCAATATTAAAGGTTTTTGATGCAGTGCCGGGTCTTGTTTCCATATGAAAACCATAAGGATCTGTCTTTGTAATCACATTCCCATGGGCATCTTCTATGTGATATTTATATGCCGCATACTCATTGAGATCGGCAATAAAAATTTGCCAGATCCCCTGGGAGGTGATCCGCTCCATAGGAAAATCGGCTGTGTTCCATTGGTTGAAATCGCCCATGACAGCGATACTTTTCGCATTCGGAGCCCAGACACGGAAAAGATATCCTTCCTTCCCGTTTTGAGCCGACGGATGGGCGCCCATCAGTTCATAGGCTTTTGCGGCGGTTCCCTGATGGAATAGATAGACAGGTAACTCTAGCGATCTATCCATGATTCATCCCCCTGTTTCCTTCGAATTTTTAATATTTTCTTAAGAACGCATAACAATTTGTAATGTACTATAATTATATGTTATTATGTTGATTAAAGCAAGTTTAGGAGGAAGATATATGAAGCGATTGATCGCCGTTATTTTGGCATTATGTTTGTTTTTTGCCTTACTGACAGGATGTAACGGCCAGGAAGAAATGAAACCCGATGATGCCGCGGTTCGAACGGCTGTATTGGAAGAATTTACTAAAATTTCCCGGATTCCGCGGGAATCCGGTTACGAAAGAGAAATGAGCACCTATCTGAGATCCTGGGCGAAAGAAAACGGATTTGAAGTGGTCCGGGACAATTATAATAATGTCATCATTGACAAACCTGCAGCTGCCGGATATGAAAAGGTACCCACAACCATACTTCAGTGCAACATGGACAGCAAAATTACAGCCACGGCCGATTCAGCCTTTGATCCGCTGACTGATCCTGTAACGATAATTGCCGATGAAAATACGATGTATGCAGATGGTACAAGCCTTGGTGCAGACAGCGGAATCGGTATGGCAACGGCCTTGTATGTTTTAAAGAATGCCCGGAAGCACGGTCCGATCAGAGCCGTATTCACAACGGACGGAGAATCTGGTATGACCGGAGCGGAAAAATTGAAAGCAAAATATCTGGACGGCGCATATCTGATCAATTTGGGCTGGGATACAGACCTTTCCATCGGTGTCGGCAGCGGAGGCACCGCTGCCTATCAGATGATGCATGAAATTGAGTGGACTTCCCCGCAAAATGCAATCCCTTTTCTCCTGTCCATCAGCGGTCTCGCCGGCGGAGATGCGGATGAGGAAATCGGAAACGACGGGGCCAACGCGATTAAAATTATCGGAGAAATCCTTGCAAACGCACAGGGGAAAGGAATTCTCTTTGAACTCGGTTCCTTTAACGGAGGGATTTCAAGAGACACCATTCCGCAAGCGGCAGCTGCCTTGATTATTATCAACGAATCCGATCAGAAAAAGATGCAGAACGTTGTCGATGACGCTATGGATGCTTTCCAGGATGCCTATGGTGACATAGAAACAGAGTATTCCTTCACATATCAGGAAGTTTCAATGCCGGACAAAGTGGTGTCCTTTGATGACAATGGCAGTATTATCAGCTTTATTTACGGAATCATCGATGGGGTGCAGTCCATGTCGGAATTCTATGAAGACGTCGTAGAAAGCGCCACAAATCTCGGTATGGTTTCCACGGCAACCGGCAATTTTCTTGCGCAGATATCGGCTGCAAGCACCTCCGATGTGGGTTTATATAAAATAACAACCGCCCACGAAGCGATCAGCGGTATGAGCGGTTTGAATTATACGTATATTGAAGGCATTCCACGATGGCCGGCCCATCCTGACAGCGTCCTGTATACGTCCATGCGGGATATCTGTTCCAAGCTGTATGACTATGATCTGTCAGACGCAATCGTTCATCATGAACTGGAATGCGGCTGGTTTGCAAAGAACAATCCGAGACTCCAGATCATCTCCATGGGCCCGAGAATCGAGAATGCAAATACACCTGAGGAAACCTTGATCCTTGATACGGTAACGAAACCGGCCAGTCTGATCATGGCTTTCCTGGAACAGACAAATGGCTTTTATCAATCCTCTGAAAAAAACCAGGAATAACGAGTAAAAGGCAGCTGGTTCCTGATTTAAGTTGCCTCATCCACAAAATTCAACTTTTTCATCATCAGATCTTCTCCAATGACCGAATTTGGGAATAGGTTCGCCGCATTCCCTGCAAAATCCTCCGGCTGATTCAGGGACGGACTGAAATGAGTCAGCCATAGTTCTCTGGAATTGCTCTGTTCTGCAATACGAGCTGCTTCGGAAAAGATCATGTGCTTTCGCTGGATCGCTTTTTCCAGCATTTCATTGGCACCATACATCCCCTCCAGGATCAGGAGATCCGAATCTCTGCTGAATGCAATCAGCTCCTTACTTGGCCTGGAATCTGTGCAGTAAGTAACCTTCAGGCCTTTCCGGGGCGGACCGATTACCATGTCAGGTGTCAGAATGCGTCCCTGCCATTCCACAGGATTCCCCTTTTGAAGCATGCTCCAGCATCCCTTCGGGATATTTTGGTCTTCTGCCCGCTTCACGTCAAATTTTCCGTTGCGGCCGACTTCAAAGCTGTAGGCCATGCAGGGAATCATATGATCCATAGGAAGCGCCCGGATCCGAAATTCTTTGATCCTGAACTCGCTTTCCGCATTTTCCGGCAGTTCTGCCAACATGATTTCATAAGGAAGCTGCGGAGCGATGACAGTCAGGGCTCGCATCACGTATTCCAGCGGAGGCGGTCCGAAGACAGTCAAGGGCTCGGTTCGGCCGCTGTTACCCAATGTCAGCAGAAAACCGGGTAAACCAGCAACATGATCCGCATGATAATGGGTCAGGCATACGGCGTCGATTGCCTTGAATCCCCAGCCGGCATGCCTGATAGCAACCTGTGTGCCTTCTCCGCAGTCTACAAGAATCATCTTTCCATCTAGTCGGATCAGCATGGCCGTCAGCCTTCTGTCCGGCAACGGCACCATCCCGCCACAGCCGAGTAAACATACCTCCAGCATGTGATTGCCTCCTGTCTCAAGAATTGATCATTCAATAATACAAACAGTATAACCAATTTCTCCCGGAAAGTATTTATCCAAATTTCTCAACGGAAAGAATCGCTTTGATTGCAACGGCACATTCGATACGCTTCTTTTCCAGTTCGCAGCCTAACTCATACGGCTTCAGAATGTCGTGATTCATATGAAATGCATTGGCATGACAGCCGCCGCTGCAGTAGAATTTCGCCCAGCACCCCCTGCATTGTTCCTTGTTATAAATATGAGCCTTATTGAATTCATCATACCTGCGGTTCTCAAAGTGATTTTCATTCAGATTTCCCAGCTTGAAATCAGGATTTCCCACAAACTGATGGCAGGGATAAATATCTCCTTCCGGGGATACCGCCACATATTCAGTACCGGCACCGCAGCCTGATACTCTTTTGACGACACAGGGACCTTGGTTTAAATCCAGATTGAAGTGGAAAAATTCAAACTTCTCCCCTCTCCTGGCATAGTCCAGATACAAGTCGGTGAGTTTATCGTATTCATTGAAAATCAACTCCTTATCCATATCCTGCAATGCATAACTGAGAGAAGGATCTGTTACAACCGGCTCAACCGAGACATTTCTAAAGCCCCGATCGGCTAAATGTTTTACGTCCTCAGAGAAATCCAGGTTTTCCCGGGTAAAGGTTCCTCTGACATAATAGGTTCCCTTCCTCTTTTTAACAAAACGCAGGTAGTTTTCGGT
>JAQUYZ010000194.1:1249-4722 GCA_028691625.1 Eubacteriales bacterium | reverse complement strand
ATGGACAGAGATCGCTGTGATCGCGACGAGGTCCGCGGTATCCGGGACAGAGACTGTTACCGAAGGTAAGACCATTAAAATGCATGCAATCAACAAGATAAGAAACACTCGAAGATTATCCGCGCCTATATATGAGAAAATATAGGCGCTTTTTTAATTACATTCCGTATTAATTCTTATGAAATCAGATTCAGGGGGTAACGCTTATTTTTCTTTATAAGCTTCTTTCTTTGCCCGATACCCATGGAGCTCAACAACCTCTCCGAGTTCATTCTGAGGGAAATGCAGCTCGCCTGCTGTCGTAGCACCGATTACCTTTTCTTCAACTGGCTTAATATTCGCAAGAGACCACTGATATTTCAGGCTTGCCAGAGTCATCCTTTCCGGCTTGAACTCAGGATGGTCCTTCTTGAAGTTGTGAAGACTTTTCGGTGCATTGAGGTAACTCGTAAAGATCCCCACCACCTCGCCTGAATTTTTGAGAAATTGTCCCAGGCATTCAGTGGAGAACGTATTATAGGTGAATAAAGAATTCACGGTGGAATAATCGTCGATATAAATATCAACGGTTCCGTGCTTCAGCGGGAGCTCATTGGGTTTTCCAACGATGTATACGACAGAATAGTCCCAGGCGGACAGATACTTTTTGATCTTTTCTATCCGCTTAAGGGATGGATCAAATACGATAAAGGTATTATCCCTGCCCAGTTTTTCAATATATTCCAGCAGAAAATTAAAGGTGAAGGGTCCTGTCATGATATTGCGTGGGACGTCGCTATCGCTTGCAATTTTGTTGTATATCCATATGTAAGTTTTTGTGATCAGCATTCGATAGGTCGAGCTGAACTGGTTTTTCATAGCCATGACGGATTCCACATTTTCAAAAGCCTTGAACGGGGTCTCCTCGGTGTAGTCCTTGCAAAGGATGATCCCATCGGAAATCGTTGCAATATAGCCGCATTCACAGGAGAGAACCCCCTGCTGTATTTTCCCGTTCGAAAGGCTTGCAGAGTCCAGTTTCAAAGGCTTCTGGCAATTGGGACAATAGAGATAAGGTATCATGGAAAAGGGGACACCCTCCTCGGTGGCATGTTCGGCAGTAAACTTTGACAGACTCTCGATTTCTTTTTCTATTTCATCAATAAAATGCGTCAGGGCATCCCGCTCTGAAATCAGCTGCTTGCGTTTGTTTTTCAGAATATCCGCACAGACCTCCAGAACAATTTCATCCTGAAAACGGGATGCTTTTTCCATAAAGAACAGAAGCTGTATCTCTTCCAGAGTAAAATAATATTTTTTATACTTCAGAATCTTCTCCATGTCAGAAACACATTCCCTGCCCAGCTCATACTGGCCGCCGACCCGGTCGGGAGTCAACAACCCGTTATTGATATAAAACCGAATGGTACTGATATTCAGATTAAACTTTCTTGCAAAGGTACCGATCTTCATGCTTCTACCCCCTCACGGAAATTTTATCGCCTGCTAACCTCAGTATATGGTATCCGGTTCGGTACGTCAATCGTTAAAGATACTTCAGAAATTGTTTCAAAGCGAAGAAAGATTAACCCGGCTCAATCTTTTTTATACTTTGCAGATTGCGGTTAAGGGCGGTGCATCCATAGAATAGGAAATAAGAAGAACCGAAAGGAGGTTTTGAAGATGAAAAGAGTTGTTGTGACAAATAATAGAAAGGTCGAACATGATCTTGCGGGCAAGGCGGAAGTGGTATTGCTGGACAAAGCTTCCAGTCTGGATGTACTGCAGGAGGGACTAAAGGCCGCCGAGAACGGCGCCCGATTGATGCTGGATCCCACCAGAAGAAAAGGGTATTACAAAAGCCTGGTATTCTATGTTGACGAATCTGTAACTTCACCCGATGAAAAAAGCATCTCACTTCTTAACAAAAGTATGACAGAGGCAGCTGCGCAAGGAAGTTCTGCCGGCAGTAAGGAGCCGATCCTCGCCGGAATTCTTCAAAGCAGGGATCTTGATCTCGTCAGAAGCATTATTCGCTGAAATCATATACGAAAGCATGATACATCAGATATGATATTGAAACACCTTAACGAAAAGCCCCGCATCGTCGGCGGCTTTTCATTTTGTCTTTGAGCACATTTTGCATATTTCTTGTTTCGAATGGAAAAAATAGAAGAAAGAAGAAGCAAAAGGAGAAAAGCGTATGAAAAGACAGGAAACAATGGATGGGAATCAGGCTGCGGCCTATGCGGCGTATTCCATGACGGAAGTGGCTTCCATTTTCCCGATTACACCGTCGACAGCCATGGCTGAGGGGGTGGATGAATGGGCTGCCGGGGGGATGAAAAATATTTTCGGCCAGCCTGTAAAGGTGGCTGAAATGCAGTCGGAAGCAGGGGCTGCCGCCGCCATGAGAGGAGCGCTTCAGTCGGGTGCGCTGGCTTCGACCTATACCGCCTCACAGGGTTTGTTATTAATGATCCCGAGCTTATATAAAATGGCAGGAGAACTGTTGCCGGGGGTAATTCATGTGACAGCAAGAGCGATTGCGACCCATGCCCTCTCCATATACGGAGATCATCAGGATGTCATGGCATGCCGCCAGACCGGATGCAGTCTGCTGGCCTCATCCAACGTGCAGGAGGTTATGGATATAGGGGTCATCGCGCATTTATCCGCCATTCAATCCAGGCTACCTTTTCTCCATTTTTTCGACGGGTTCCGGACTTCACACGAATATCAGAAGATAGAGGTAATCCCCTATGAATCTATTACAAAAATGGTTGATTATAAAGCAATTGAAGAATTCCGGAACAGATCACTGAATCCGCAGCATCCTGTTGCCAGAGGAACGACACAAAACCCGGACATTTATTTTCAGCAGCGGGAAAGCGCCAATCCTTATATTGCAGCAGTGCCGGACATCGTACAGAACTATATGGATCAGATCAGGGAGCTGACAGGCCGAAGCTATCGGCTGTTCGACTATTATGGATCACCGGATGCAGAGGCTGTCATTATCGCCATGGGCTCCGTCTGCGATACCATACACGAGACGATTGATTACTTGACCGGCAGGGGAGAAAAGGTCGGTTTGGTAACGGTCCATCTGTACCGGCCTTTTTCAGAACGCCATTTAATTGATACACTGCCGAAAACGGTCCGACGGATCGCAGTGCTTGACAGAACCAAGGAGCCGGGTGCACCGGGGGAACCCCTGTACCTCGACGTTGTGAAAGCTTTGAAAAATAACAATAATTATGTCAGAACCTTTAATCCATATGACAATGAAACCAATGATTTTGAGTCGGTTCTGATCACAGGAGGAAGATACGGCCTGTCTTCAAAGGATACCCGGCCCTCCCAGATCATCGCGGTATATAAAAATTTAAAGGAAACGCATCCGAAGGACGGATTTACCATCGGCATTGTTGACGACGTGACCAATACATCGCTGCCGGAAGAGGAGACTGCTGATACGGTTCCGGCAGGCA
>JAQUYZ010000194.1:0-1239 GCA_028691625.1 Eubacteriales bacterium | reverse complement strand
ATAATACGGAGCTGAAGGTGCAGGCATATTTCTCCTATGACAGCAAGAAATCAGGAGGGACCACGGTTTCTCATCTCCGTTTCGGAGCGCAGCCGCTCCGGTCTCCTTACCTGGTTTACAATGCGGATTACATCGCTTGTCACAACCAATCCTTCCTCTATCAATACGACCTGCTGAAGGGACTGAAGCAAAAAGGAACCTTCGTGCTGAACTGCACCTGGCCGCCGGAGGAACTGGAAGAACGGATTCCAGCCTGTATCCGGAAATATCTTGCGGATTACAATATTAAGTTCTATATCATCGACGCCATGAAAATCGCAGCGGAACTGGGGCTTGGAAATCGGATCAACATGGTAATGCAAGCTGTGTTTTTTTATCTTGCGAAGATTATCCCCGTGGAAGAGGCGTTGGACTATCTGAAAAAATCCATAGAAAAGATGTACGGAAAGAAAGGCTCGGATATTGTAAAGAAAAATATTGATGCGGTGGATCACGCCATTGCTGCCTTGAATATGGTCGAGATTCCAGCCTCATGGAACAATGCAGAGGCGAAAGAGGCGCTGACGGAGAAAGAAGAGCCTGATTTCGTTCGGCGTCTGCAGCGGCCAATGGCGAGGCACGAGGGCGACGAACTGCCCGTGAGCGCATTCGCGGGGATGGAGGATGGCACCTATCCTCTTGGAACAACCGCATATGAGAAGCGCGGGATTGCGCCGATGATTCCGGAATGGCAGATTGATAAATGCATTCAATGCAACAGGTGTTCCTACGTATGCCCTCATGCTACCATCCGGCCGTTTATATTAAACGAAGAGGAAGCAGAAAGAAAGCCTGAGACATTTAAAACAAAAGCCGCAACTGCCAAGGGACTTGCGCATCTTCAATATCGCATCCAGGTGGCGCCGCTGGATTGTACCGGCTGCTCCAACTGCGCAGACATCTGTCCGGCAAAGGAGAAGGCCTTGATTATGAAGCCGGCAGATCAGGAAATCGAAATGGAAGCGGAAAATTGGGAATTTGCCATGACCGTTACGGACAAGAGCGAGTTAATGGATACAAAGACAGTGATCGGAAGTCAGTTTGCGAGACCGTTGCTGGAATTCAACGGCGCATGCCCGGGCTGCGGGGAAACTCCGTATATCCGGCTTTTGACACAGCTCTTCGGCAGGAGGATGATCATCTCCAACGCAACGGGATGTTCCTCCATTTGGGGAGCCTACGCACCTTCCATCGCCTATA
>JAQUYZ010000193.1:2021-4728 GCA_028691625.1 Eubacteriales bacterium | reverse complement strand
CGCGCAAGCTTATTCTCTTTTTTTTCATTCCTTTTCATCTGATCACCAGTGCTCCGATGATGCCCGCCAGTATGGTGAGCTTAATCGGGCCAACATTGAATTTGCCTGCTAATAGGATTGTACCGATAAAAATGATGCAGGGCAATAGATTCATATATTCTTTTGCATTTTCGATGAAACGGACCGAAAAAACCGGACCGTTGAAAATCGAATTCTCGGCCAGAAAGATCACTGCGGAAGCGATCAGTCCAACGGTAGCCGGTCTGATTCCGCATAAAATCGCATTCAGGGATTTGCTCTCCTCAAATTTTTTCATAAAATGCATTACGGTCAAAACTAAAAGAAAGGATGGCAGCCCCACACCGATGGTTGAGACGGTTGCTCCTCCAAGGCCTGCATACTGATACCCCACATAGGTTGCCGCGTTTACAGCAATGGGTCCCGGCGTCACCTGAGATAAGGCTACCAATCTGGAAAATTCCGCTGCCGTCATAATGCCGAATTCCTGCACACTTTGGAAGATGAGAGGAAGCATGGCATATCCTCCACCGAAGCTGAAAAGGCCGATGCGGAAAAACATGATAAATAAATTCAAAACGGGCATCATGGGGTCCCGCCTTTCTTTCGCCGATAGAAATACGCTGCCAGTCCGGCAAGTCCGCCAAATACAATTGCCCATATTGCACTGATCTCAGCAAATACGATAATCGCAAACGCCACGACCATGATAAAACATTCCAATTTGCCCTTCAAAATCTGTTTTCCCATTTTGTAAGCAGCCACCGATATCAGTGCGGCGGATGCGGCCTTGATCCCCTCGAATGCGCCCAATACATAAAGGTTATTCTCAATTTTCCCAAGGAAGAGAAGGATCACAACGATGCTGATAAAGGCAGGAAGAATCACACCCGTTGCAGCGGCGATACTGCCGATTACGCCTTTTGTTCTGTTGCCGATATAGATCGCTGAATTGATTGCCAGGACCCCCGGCAGAGACTGTCCGATGGCGAAGCAGTCCGTGATCTCATCCTCGGTCATCCAGCCTTTTTCTTCCACCGCTGCCTTACGTATCAACGGCAGCATGGCAAGGCCGCCGCCAAAGGTAAAGCTGCCGATTTTTAGAAATGTATAAAACAGATCCCAGATCAACTTCATCGTTTTCAGTCCTCTTACCATAAATTCATACTATTAAATTCCGACTTCTTCTCTGTTAACTTTTCTCAGATGGATGTCTTTCCTCATGCAGCCCAGACGGAGGAGCAGCGTGACTCCGAAGCAGGCATACAACGCTATCGTAGTATTCCCTGAAAATTCCCCGATTATAATAAAGCAAACCGCCCCGACGATCGAGGCGACCGCATAGATTTCCTTCCTGAAAACAAAAGGAATTTCTTTTGTGAACACATCTCTCAGAACGCCTCCTCCCGTACCGGTGAGAAGTGCGAGAGTTATGATTATAAAAGGCATTTCCAGACGGTTAAGAATGGCCACTTCTGCTCCAATTGCTGTAAAGGCGGCCAGGCCGACGGCGTCAAAGATTTGTAATATATTTTTGTATTGAATGATTCTTTTGTAAAAAAAGATCACTAACGCTGCCGATCCGATGCTGATGAGCACATACAGCGGATTTTCCAACGCTACAGGCAGCCTTTCATCGATCAAAACATCTCGGATAATGCCTCCGCCAACCGCCGTGATGATCGCCAGAAAAGCGATGCCGTAGTAATCGAGCTCCTTCTCAATCGCCGCCAGAGCTCCGGATACTGCAAATGCAACTGTTCCAATGAGCTCTACAACTGAAATGAATTCCATATGATTTCCCCTATTTATTTAATTCGGAAGCAACATAAGCGATGGCCTGTGCCGACGCGTCCTGCCCGCTGATTTCCGAAAAGCTTGCGTCTTTTCTCAGTTTATATTCGACGATGCCTTCGGCTGCTTTCTTGCCGACGGTGATCCTGATCGGGATCCCCAGAATATCTGCATCCTTGAATTTCACGCCCGGTCGTTCTTTTCTGTCGTCGATGAGCACTTCCACGCCGGCCTTGCTCAGTTCCTGGTAGATGGTCTCTGCCAGCGCTTCCTGCACCTGATCCTCGCTGTTGACAACGGTTACAATGGCATGGTATGGGGCAACGGTCATCGGCCAAATGATTCCGTTGTCGTCATGATGCTGTTCCACGATAGCCGCCAGCGTTCTCGTCACACCAATCCCATAGCAGCCCATGATGATAAGCTGGTCTTCCATATTCTCATCTTTGTAGCAGGCTCCCATGGATTTGCTGTATTTTGTTCCGAGCTTGAAAACCTGCCCGACCTCAATTCCTCTTGCAAGCTTCACAGGCAAGCCGCATACCGGGCACTTATCTCCTGCTTTTATGAGCTTTAGGTCTGTTACGATATCACCCTTATAGTCCCTGCCATAGTTGACATTGATGATATGATGGTCGACCTCGCATGCTCCCGCGACCAGATTCTTCTGATCAACCAGCTCGCTGTCTACAATGATCTTGCAGTCATGGAGTCCCGTCGGACCGGTAAAGCCTCCCACACAGCCCGTCGCTTTCGCCATATCGCTTTCATTTGCAAACTCGATCGCGTGCTCGGGGATGTCCAGTGCGTTGATGAGCTTTGTCATATTCAGTTCCCTGTCACCTCTGATGAATACTGCTACATATTCAAACACATCCTCCGTCTCTCCGTATAC
>JAQUYZ010000193.1:0-2011 GCA_028691625.1 Eubacteriales bacterium | reverse complement strand
TACCTTGAAGAGAAGTGCCTTGATGGTCTTTTTCTGATCCACCTGCAGGAAGTTCGCCACGTCTTCTATGGTCTTCGTTCCCGGTGTCACGACTGTTTCCATAGGCAGCTCTGCTTCCATATTCGGAGCATCGTCAATGCAGGCGGCTCTTTCTGTTGTCGCTGCCAGATCGCATGCATCACAGTATGCGATTTCGCTTTCTCCCACATCAGAAAGTGCGGTAAATTCATGGGAAGCACTACCGCCGATGGCGCCTGAATCCGCTTCTACAGCCCTATATACAAGGCCGCACCGAGTGAATATCTTTTCATAGGCATCATACATCTCACGATAACTGTGATCCAGACCTTCCCAATCCCTGTCAAAAGAATAAGCATCCTTCATAACAAATTCACGGCTGCGCATCAGTCCGAATCTCGGTCGTTTTTCATCTCTGTATTTTGTCTGAATCTGGTAAAGATTGAGGGGCAGCTGACGGTAGGAGCTTACCTCGTTTCTTACAATATCGGTGAAGATTTCTTCATGGGTCGGGCCCAAGCAGAATTCTCGTTCATTTCTATCTTTTAAACGCCACATTTCAGGTCCGTAGGCGTACCATCTGCCGGATTCCTGCCAGAGCTCCGCCGGCTGTAATGCGGACATGTGGATTTCCTGACCACCCCGTGCATCCATCTCCTGACGAATGATTTCCTCTATCTTACGGAGGGATCGATAGCCCAAAGGCATAAATCCGTAAACTCCGGATACCAGCTTTCGAATCATGCCGGCTCTCAGCAGCCAGATATGACTGGGGATCTCCGCGTCGGCGGGAACCTCTCTTAATGTTCTGATATACATTTTTGAAAGTCTCATAGATTATTTCTCCTTATTATTCTTATCGGCCATACTGTTCACTGATGCTGTCTTTATGTCTTCACAGAAGCCGTCTTATCAAAACCGATGCCTGTGACGCAATACCCTCTTCTCTGCCGCAGAAACCAAGCGTTTCGGTCGTTGTCCCTTTGATATTGATTCTGTCTTCTTCAACGCCCAGCACTTCCGAGATGCCTCGGTTCATTTCCTGAATGTACGGCGCAATTTTCGGCCGCTGCGCGATCACGGTGGCATCAATATTCCCGATTTGCCAGCCGTCCTGATCCAGAAGCTCCTTCACCCTCTTTAAAAGAAGCAGACTGGATATATTCCGATAGCTTTCGTCTTTGTCCGAAAAATGACGTCCGATATCACCCAGTGCTGCAGCACCAAGCAGTGCATCCATGATGGCATGCAGCAATACATCCGCATCGGAATGACCGAGAAGTCCCTTCTCAAAAGGAAGCTCCACACCTCCCAGAATTAGTTTTCTACCCTCGACCAGACGGTGAACATCAAAGCCCGTGCCGGTGCGCAGCTCTTCCGCTGGCAGCGATTGTCCCACGGGTATCGTTCGTCCCGACTGCGCTGCCGCGATCGCTTCTCCCATCTTAAAATCTTCCTTTGTCGTGATCTTGATGTTATTATAGTCGCCTTTTACAAGATACACTTTTTCACCCATTTTTTCAACTAAAACCGCATCGTCGGTACCGTAAAATTTTTCTGCAAAAGCCTTCTCATAAGCTGCAATCAATAGCTTTCTGTCAAAACCCTGAGGGGTCTGTATGGAATAAAGTCTGCTGCGATCTAGTGTTTCTGTGAAAATCCCTTCCTCCGCAGCTTTGATGGTGTCCTTGACCGGAACTGCCATAATCGCCGCCCGATGCTTTACCGCGCTTTCAATCAGCGCATCAATCGATTCATTCGTAACGAAGGGCCTCGCACCGTCATGCACCAGGACAAAATCCACATCCGCAGGAAGCACAGAAAGCGCAGCATAGACAGAATCCTGCCGTTCCGCACCGCCACTGATGATTTGCTTTATTTTACCGTTACGGTATTCTTTTCCGGAGATCTCCACGTAATCCTGATGAACGACAACGTAAATTTCGTCTGTAGAAGCATTTTGTGCAAAGGCTTCTACCACTCTGGTCAAGAC
>JAQUYZ010000192.1 GCA_028691625.1 Eubacteriales bacterium | reverse complement strand
TTGTTACCAACCTTACAAAAGAAGACGTAGCAATGAATGATATATATATCGATCCCATCGTAAGACCGATCAGCACAGGAATCCATTACGGCAATGTTGCCATTGAAACCATCCGCCAGGTCAAGGTTGAATTTCCGGAGGTACATATTGCGTGCGGTTTGAGTAATGTCTCCTACAGCCTTCCGGCCAGAAAGCTGATCAACCAGGCGTTCCTCGTAGCTGCCATCGGCGCAGGAATGGACGGAGCCATCATTGATCCGCTGGACAAGAAACTGATGTCTATGATTTATGCCAGTGAAGCGTTGTTTGGACGGGATGCTTACTGCAAAAATTACCTGAAAAAATTCAGAAGCGGAGATTTAGACGCATAGGCAGGATTGCTTTTTTCAGTATCGTTTATTGACGGAGGCGCATATGCAGCAGGAATCCAATCTGACAAACGCATATCTAGAGGCATATGAAAAGGCATGCAGAAGACTGATTGATTGCAGCGCCGAAGCGGTATGTCAAAACAGCAAAGCTGTTTATGAGAAGAAAACCGGGACTTATGTGATCCGATATTTCGATCAGCAATATCGGATCAGCTGTACGGACGGGTCCGTTTTCTTTAAAGGGAACCCTGCTGAACCGACCACAACGGAAAAGGTTCTGATCCTGCACTACTTGATCCATGCGCAGCCAAAGCCCTTATCGGGAAAAAGTATTTCATTTAAAGAGGTTCCAAACGGCGGGTCCATCTACTACCCGACATTTAAAAAGAGAGCAATCGATCCGCTTGTAAAAACCTTTTCTGAAGATCTGCAGAGCTTTGCAAAAGCTGCCGCAGCCCTGGGCGGTGCAGCAGAAAGCTTCGGAGATGTAAGCTCAACGATTTACGCATTTCCTTATGTGCCTGTCACCTATGTGCTATGGCAGGGCGATGAGGAAGTCCCGTCCTCGGGCACTATTTTATTTGATTCATCGGTTTCGTATTTCCTGCCTGTGGAGGATATCGTTCTGGCTGCGAGTTTTGGCACCTACAAGCTAATTGGTGCGACAGAAAAAAAGAAAGGATAATAATCATGAAAATAGCCGTATCGGGCAAGGGCGGGGTTGGAAAAACAACCATTGCTTCCAATCTGGCAAAGCTTTTTGTTAAAGAAGGCTTTCGCGTATATGCAGTTGATGCGGATGCTGACAGCAGCCTGGGCTTGGCTTTGGGAATTGACGAGAAGGAATTGGAAAAGATGAAGCCCATGATAGAAATGAAGGATTTGATCGGAGAGATCGCCGGGGAGGGAGCGCTTTATAGGCTGAATCCGGAAGTGGATTCTATCATTTGTCGATACAGCATCGATTTCAAAGGAATTCAGTTCCTCCGGATGGGAGGCATCAAAAAGGGAGGATCCTCCTGCTACTGCCGCGAAAATACTTTTTTAAAAGCCCTGATGAATTCCTTGATCATGGATACACAGGATATTGTAATTCTTGATATGGGCGCCGGAATTGAACATTTGACACGGGGCACGTCGGCCAATGTGGATCTGATGCTGGTGATCACCGAACCCGGAAAATCAAGTGTACAGACGGCACGCATCGTTGAGGGGCTCGCAAAAGACCTTGGCGTCAAGGAAGTCTTGTTTATCGCGAATAAAGTCAGAACCGTAAGAGAAAGAGAATTTATTGATCTTAATTTCAAGCAGTCCGAGCTTCTGGGCATCCTGGATTATGACGAAGAGATCGCGGAAAGAGCAATGGGATATGGCCAGCTGTCAGAGATGGCTGCCAATCAGGAACTGGAAGACCTGTTATATAAAATTATTTACCGTGCGAAGGCAGAACAATAGAAATAAGCAAATCACAGTAACATTATGCAGGAATCATAACAAAGTATCATGGAGGTATAAAATATGTCAACAGCGGATATGGAAAGAAGAACAGTTGACCCGGCAGCGATAGAAATGCTCTCAGCTGCTGAAGAAGCGCAGATTCTGACCGCCTGGGACAGGTATAAGGCGCAGCAGCCGCAGTGCAAGTTTGGACTGACCGGAATATGCTGCCGTATTTGTATTCAGGGACCGTGCAGGATCATTCCGTCCAGACCGGGTCAGGATAAGGGCATTTGCGGAGCTTCTGCCTTTACCATCGTCGCAAGAAACATTGTAAGGTATATCGTAGGCGGTGCTTCCGCACACTCGGATCACGCAAGAGAAATCGCATATACATTACTACATACGGCGGAAGGACATTTAAAGGATTACAAAATCACGGATTCTGAGAAGCTGAAAAAAATTGCAGAACGAGTCGGGATCGCAACGGAAGGCAGAGAAATCGAAGAAATTGGCAAGGATGTAGCGATAAAGGCACTGGAGGATTTTGGAAAATATGATCATGATCCCTGTACCTGGCTCAATACGACCATTGATGACGAGCGAAGAGAGAAATTTAAACATACACAAATCACGCCGACCGCTATCGACCGGTCTATTACACAGTTGATGCATCAAACTCATGTTGGGACAGACGCGGATCCTGTCAATATTATATTCGGCGGACTACAAGCTGCGCTGGCCGACCTTACAGGTGAGTATATTGCGACTGATTTGACTGATGTGTTGTTTGGAACACCACAACCGGTGCTGACGGAAGCGAATTTGGGCGTTCTGGACGCGGATAAAGTCAACATCGCGGTCCACGGACACAACCCGCTCCTGAGCCAGATGGTTGTCTACGCTGCAAGAGAGCTTGAGAAGGAAGCCGTGTCAGCTGGCGCCAAGGGGATCAATCTCGTCGGAATCTGCTGCACGGGCAATGAGGTCCTGATGCGGGAAGGAATTCCTACCGCGTCAAATTTCAGTTCTCAGGAGCTGGTCATCATGACCGGAGCGCTGGATGCCATGACCATGGATGTACAGTGTATCGCTCCGGCAGTGAAGGACATGTGCAACTGTTTTCACACAGCTCTTATAACGACTTCAAATATTTCAAAAGTTCCGGGTTCCGTCCACATTGAGTTCAATGATGCAACGGCAATGGAAAGCGCGAGGAAGATCGTGCGTATTGCCATTGCGCAATACGGAAAAAGAAGACCGGAACGGGTCAAAATCCCTCAATTTAAAAAACAGGTTGTCGGCGGCTTCTCTTTTGAAGCATTGATGAACCTCTTTGGTAAAATCAATGCGGAAAATCCGATCAGCGTTCTGACCGACGCCATCGAAGCAGGTGAGATCAAAGGAGTCTGCGCTTTTGCAGGTTGTAACAACCAGAAAACTGTTCATGATGATCCAACCTTGACGATCGCAAAGGAATTGGCTAAAAAAGACGTATTTCTTGTTTCAACAGGCTGTACCGCAGGTGCTTTTGCAAAAGCCGGTCTGCTCTCATCAGAAGGCGTGGAAGCCTATGCCGGACCCGGACTCAAAGCCTTTATCAAGAGACTGGAGGAGAAATCCGGACTCAACGCCGGATTGCCTCTCGTATACCACATGGGTTCCTGCGTCGATAATTCCAGGATTGCTCATTTGTGGACCGAGATGGCAAAAAACATGAATATCCCGATACCGCAGCTGCCGTTTGTGGCAAGCGCGCCGGAAGCCATGTCTGAGAAGGCTATCTCCATCGGTTCCTGGGTCATCACCATGGGTATCCCATGTCACGTGGGCGTTCTGCCTCCTCTGGAAGGCAGTGAGTTGGTTTACGGTGTAACAACACAGATCGCAAGAGACGTATTCGGAGGCTATTACATCTTTGAAACAGATCCGGAAAAGGCAGCCCAGAAATTGCTTGACAGACTGGAAAAAAGAGCCTGGAAGCTCAGGGTCCATAAAGCGGCGGCTGAGAAGTACGACAGCACACCGGATCAAGGTTATGAAGGATAGGAGGGGAGAACATGTCGAAGCAATTATTTACGCAGGCCTATGAAGGGGCCGTGATAGCAACCAGCTATGCAGAAATACTACTGACACAGGCCATTCGTGAACATGGAGAAGACACTCCTGTGTGCTATCCCGATACGGCGTATAAACTTCCGGTCATCACCGCTTTGAGCGGCGAAGACGTCGCTACGCTTAAGGATCTGCCTCCAATCCTGAACAGGATCAGAATGACAAAAGTGAAAGAAGATCTTACCTTTGACGGAGCCAAGGCTAACGGAGAAGCGGCATTATATGCAGCTGAAATCATCGAAGCTCTGCGCTACCTCAACGGAAATAATCCTCATGTAGAGCCGTGGACCGGTTTCCTGACCGACCCGGTGCTCAGAAAATACGGAATCCAGCTCGTCGATTTCACCATCCCGGGCTTTGCCGTTATTATCGGCAAGGCGCCCGACAGTAAAACAGCGGCAAAGCTCATCAAGGATCTGCAGAGCAAGGGCATTATGATCATGCTATGCAATGAGATCATCGAGCAGCTGCTGGAAGAAAACGTGAAGCTGGGTATCGATTATATCGCATTCCCCCTGGGGAATTTCACCCAGGCGATCCATGCTGTCAATTTCGCACTGAGAAGCGGTCTGGCATTTGGAGGCATCGCTCCGGGAAACAAGCCGGAGCAGCTTGCGTATCAGAGAAAACGTGTCCGCGCTTTTGTTCTGGCTCTTGGAGAGCAGGATGAGGTCAGGAAGGCAGCCGAGTTCGGCGCCATCTACCTCGGACACCCGGTCATAACCGATCAGCCGTTAGAGGAAGAAGTACCGGATTGGTATGTCCATTTCTCGGACTACGATAAGATGGCAGCTTATGCGCTGGAACTCAGAGGGATCAAA
>JAQUYZ010000191.1 GCA_028691625.1 Eubacteriales bacterium | reverse complement strand
AAAAGAATTATAAAAGCTGCCATGATCGGCAGAATGATAAGCATCATTATATTTCTAATTTTCATGTCAGTTTCCCTCTCCGCCGCTAATCTTTTTTACCGTTAGAGGGCAGGGCTTACACCTACCATTTATTATATCGGATAAAAAGAACGTATCATTAGACGCATTGCTGAAGATACCTTAAAATATGGTATAATAGATGCAAACCAGAGACATGGTATCATAAACGCATGAAACGGAACCGAATCCGAAAGATAGGAGCAAAAGATGGGTAAGATTTTAGTATTGGCAGAGAAACCTTCTGTAGGCCGTGAGTTAGCTCGTGTACTTGGCTGCACGAATACAAAGGATGGTCACATCGTCGGTCCCAAATATATCGTAACCTGGTCACTTGGGCACTTGGTAACCTTAGCCGATCCGGAACATTACGGAGATCAATATAAAAAATGGTCCTTGGATACACTTCCGATGATGCCGCCGAGAATGGATTTAGTCGTAATCAAAGAAACCGGAAAGCAATTTAATGTAGTGAAAAATCTAATGAAGAATCCGGAAATTACAGAGCTTGTGATTGCTACGGATGCAGGCCGTGAAGGAGAGCTGGTGGCTCGCTGGATCATCCAGAAGGTCGGCTTTCACAAACCGATCAAACGTCTCTGGATTTCCTCCCAGACAGATAAGAGCATCAAAGAGGGCTTTGCGCATTTAAAGCAGGCCGCAGAATATGACAATCTCTATTATTCCGCACAGAGCCGGGCGGAAGCCGACTGGTTGGTAGGTCTTAACGTAACGAGAGCATTGACTTGTAAGTACAACGCGCAATTATCCGCCGGGCGGGTTCAGACTCCGACCTTGGCCATGATTGTAAAAAGAGAAGAGGAAATCAAAAGGTTCATTCCCAAGGATTATTATACCATTCATGCAGAATTTGAAGGCTTCCGGGCAGTATGGGGAGATAAGAAGACCGGGCAAACCAGAATCTCCGAGAAGGAAAGAGCGGATACCCTTGTCAATCAAGTGAAGGGCAAAGATGGAAAAATCATCGAATTGAAAAGGGATGCCAAGCGAGAGGCGCCTCCCTTATTATATGACTTGACTGAGCTCCAGCGAGATGCTAATATCCGTTATGGCTTTTCTGCAAAACAGACCTTAAACCTGATGCAGCGGCTTTATGAGGAGCACAAGATCCTCACCTACCCGAGAACGGACTCCCGTTATATCAGCAGTGATATTGTTCCTTCGCTGAAAGACCGGCTGCGTGCGGTTTCCGGCGGAGAATACAGTGCCATAATAACCGATATCATAAAAACCGGTATCAAGACCTCCAAGAGGATCGTAGATGACAGCAAAGTGACCGATCACCATGCGATTATCCCTACCGAAGAATATGCGAGACTTTCAGACTTAACCTCAGAAGAAAGAAGAATCTATGATCTGGTCGTGAAACGATTCCTGGCAGTATTCTGTCCGGATTTTGAATATATGCAGACGACAGTAAAGATTGAGATTGCGAATGAGATTTTTTCTGCAAAAGGTAAAATCGTAACGCAGAAGGGCTGGAGGAACCTTTCCGGTGCAAGCGGTATCGAGGATCAGGAAGATTCTTCTGAAGAGAGTGAAATGAAAAATCAGAGTCTGCCGGACCTGAAGCAGGGCCAAAGTCTTCCCGTACAGGGGATAAAACTCGGAAATGGTAAGACAAAGCCAACCGGCAGATATACGGAGGCATCTCTGCTTTCCGCGATGGAGCATCACAATTTGGGCACTCCGGCTACCAGAGCGGACATCATCGAAAAGATGTTTTTCGCAAACTCCGCAGAGAGAAGAGGAAAAGAAATTTTTCCTATGAGCAAGGGAATCCAACTGATCAGCTTGGTACCGGAGGAATTGAAATCTCCGGAGCTGACAGAAAAATGGGAGAAGCGGCTGACTGCGATCAGTAAAGGACAGGAAAAGAGCGCGCCTTTTATCTCCGAAATGAAGGCGTTCGCCTCTACCATTGTCAGCCGCGTGGTGGCAAGCGATGGAAACTACAGGCATGATAATATGACACGAACCCGCTGCCCGATGTGTGATAAATTTCTCCTCGAGATCAACGGAAAAAAAGGAAAAATGCTTGTGTGCTCGGATCGGGAATGCGGCTATAAACAAAACTTGTCCTATGTGAGCAATGCCCGCTGTCCGCAATGCCATAAGAAGCTCAATGTGATTGGCGAGGGAGAAAAAAGAATTTACTCCTGCCCCTGCGGCTTCCGCGAAAAATTTGACCGGTTCAATAAGCAGCTGGCAGAAAACCGTGACAACATGGGCAAACGGGAGCTGCAGGAATATATGAAACAGCAGGAGAAGGAGAAGCCCCAGGAATCGGCTTTTGCGATCGCCTGGGCAAAATTGCAGGAAGAAAGGAATAATAAATGAAAATATTTTTGGATTGCTTGCCATGCATGCTAAAACAAGTCCTCGAAGCTTCAAGGCTGGTTACCGACAAACCCGAACTTCAAGAGACCATCATGGAAGAATCGATTAAGATTCTTTCTGATTATAAAAAATTTCACTACTCGCCGGAAATCGTATCAAACATGCACAACGTTGTAAAACAGCTTACCGGCGAGAAGGATCCATATCGATTAGTCAAAGAACGTGATATCAGTGCTGCAAAAGAAGCATACCCGGTTCTCATACAATTTCTGGAGCAGAATCAGAACAGTCTGTATTGGGCTTTAAAAATAGCAGCTACAGGGAATATCATTGATTCTGCAATTTATCAGAATTTGGATCTCCAAGGCTGTATCGAAGAAGAGCTTTCCAAAGAGTTTAAAATTTGCGATATCCAGATTTTTAAAGAGGAAATAACTACAGCCAGGAAAATTCTGATAATAGGCGATAATGCAGGAGAAACCGTATTTGATAAAGTTCTGCTGAGCACCTTTTCACATCTTGACATCACTTACGCAGTCAGAAGCGAACCCATTATCAACGATGCAACCTTCCAGGATGCTATTTCATCAGGGCTGAATGAGTATGCTCAAATCATTTCAACAGGCTGTAATGCCCCCGGAGCAGTCCTTGATCAGTGCAGCAAGGAATTTTTAGACGTCTTCCATCAAGCTGATATTATAATCAGCAAAGGCCAAGGAAATTTTGAAGCGCTGTCCGAATGCGGGAGATCGCTGTTTTTTCTGTTAAAAGCAAAATGTCCGGTAATCGCGAACAAACTGAATGTAGATTTGAATGATTATGTGTTTATTAATAAATCTACTGTTTGCCAAACATCATAAATAGTGCTAAGGAGACCCCGAACAAAAATGCCAAATAAGAATGGCGTTTCTCTTCTTCCTGTACAGCAGGCAAAAGATGTGACGCCGAAAGATAAATCAAAACTCCGGAGACAGCCCCAAGAGCAAGTCCCAAAACAGAATCGTTTAGTCTGCTGGCAAATGGATAAGCGATCAATGCCCCAACCGGAGTTGTTAACGCAGCAACAAGAAAAGCATAAATAATTGCCTTTTTTTTGCTTAAATCCCCTTTTAGCAAAGCAGTAAAAGTAATAACTCCTTCCGCAAATTCATGCACTACCAATCCAATCCCCGCCAGAAACCCTATCATTATGCTTACACTAAAGGTTACGGAATAAATGATCCCATCTATAAAAGAATGGATCCCTATGCCTATCAGCGCAGTAATACCAAAGGCCAGCTCGGCCTGTTTCATTTTATATTTTATAAGTTTGTTACTAAAGAGCATAAACATAAAGCCTGATAACGCGGCAAGACCTGCATTGGGATTTTTCTCTACCGCTTGCGGGAATGCCATGATTAGAGGAGAAGAAATTAAAACACCGGCTGCAAAACAGATAAAATGATCTTTTACTCTTTCTGCCCATTCTTTATTTCTATACACAAATAAAATTCCAAGACTATTTACCCTCATCGCGCTCAATGAGAAGATTACGATCCATGTGAACGTACTAAATGTTACCATTTCTTTTATCGACTACAGCTTTCATAAATATAAATCCTCCTTCTTATATAAGTAAACCTTGCACCGTTATAATTTATTGATTAGCGACAAAACAAGTAACAGGGATATTCCCTGTTACTTGTTTTGCTTCCTACGTTCGGTCCAGATTCTTTTTGATTGCGCTTAATCTCGCTTCCAAAAAGTCCCTTTCAGCTGAAAGGCTTTCTTTTTCCATCGATTCCGACGGCATCACATTAAAAAACCTTCCTCTTCTGCAGCCATAGCCAAGTCCCAAACCCAAACCATATCTTCCGGCTTCTGAACCGCTGCAAAACCCGAAACCTCTTCCGGTCATAGCACCGAATCCAAAAGGACCGGTTCCATCTCTTCCTGGCATTTTATCTCACCTCCTTGCTAGTTTTGAGCATATGCCACTTACTTACAACTACATTATATTCCATTATGGTCATATGACAATAACTTTTATAAAATTTTTATTCTCTCCTGCTGATTTAATAACTATTTACCTTTTATAATCGGAGTCCAAATTGGAGCAACTACAATAAAGAAAATTTAAACCTCATAACCTTTGGTAAAAATCATCGGCTGATTTTAAGACATCAGCCGATGATTCCCGCTTTCTAAGATACTATTTATTTCGATTATCTCCCGTTAGACTTGAAGTCCTCTTTCACCGATCGCATCCATCGCTGCGGCATTGATAGGGTACGCAATCGGTGATGCCGTAAGAAGCGGATGTGTGGCAGCCTGGAATGTATTCAGATCT
>JAQUYZ010000190.1 GCA_028691625.1 Eubacteriales bacterium | reverse complement strand
CAGAAGTGAAATTCTAGATCTGTTTCTGGAGTTTATCCAGGATGAGGACCACTCCATCTTGTTTTCTTCCCACATCACCAGTGATCTGGAAAAGGTCGCGGACTACATCACCTTCCTGCATGCAGGGGAAATTATATTCAGTGAGTCAAAGGATGAGCTGCTTTATGATTACGGTCTCCTCCTATGCGGAGCAGAAGATTATAAGGCCGTTGATAAAGGGGATATCGTCGGTCACAGAGAAAGCCGGTTCGGCCATGAGATTCTGGTAAAGAATAAAGCACAAATGAAGCAAAAATATAAGGGGTTCACCATAGATTCCATATCCATTGAAGAAATCATGCTGTTTTATGTGAAGGGAGATGAATTCAAATGATCGGTTTACTTTACAAAGACTTTTATACGCTGCGGCAATACGGAAAAACCATGCTGCTCATGCTCATATTATTTTCGGTGATCAGTGCCGGAATGGACAATCCGGCAACCTTTTTCGAGGGCTTTATTATCCTGATGTCCATGATGATGACAATCACATCTTTCTCTTATGACGCTTTGGCAAAATGGGATCGCTATGCCCTCTCTATGCCGATAACCAGAAAAGAGATCGTTACAGGAAAATATCTGTTTTGCATCCTGCTATGCAGCGCTGCAGCGATTCTATCCTTCCTGATCTCAACGGTGGTTTTACAATTCGCACCGGTAGAAGGCTTCGGGATGACCGCGCATCTTTATGCTACCGCAGCAATCATCAGTGCCGCTTTATTCTTTGGCGGTCTTCTGCTGCCTCTGATCTTTCAATTCGGCGTTGAAAAAAGCAGAATCTTTCTGCTCGCAATTTTTGCCGCACCAACAGCGGCGGTGATCGCCCTCGATAAGATTGGATTATCCATGCCTTCGGACTCGGCACTGTTTTCCTTTGTGAAACTGCTTCCCTTCGGAATGATCCTCTTTTATCTGCTTTCCTATTTTTTATCGGTAAGGATCTACTCGTCAAAGGAAATATAGATACTATTGCTGTTTGCTCACTGGTTCAATTGACAGGCAGGTAAGCTTAGAAGCAGGGCCGGCTTCCCATTGCCCTGTTTCCTCGTTATACTGATACATAATCTCTTTGGTTCCTGCCATATTAACATAATCATTTTCCAGCTCCATATATACCACAACCGTATCCGTACCGGTTTTCAAATCTGTATAATGCTCCAGAATCTTAATTTTACTCTGGTTCCAGTCTGGTGAAATATCTGAAAAGAGGCTTTTATCCTTTATTACCGTATCATTATCCACTCCTGCTACGGAGGATTTTTGACCCTTGACGTTATAGGGCTTTACCTCCTCCAGTTTCCAGCCGCCGACCAGATGACGCTTGTACAGCAAGCGGTAATATTGAATGGTGGTTCCTTCTTCGCCGCTCGTTTCTGTAATCACATAAACGGTATCTTTTTTTTCCTCTTCCACTGTTGTTCTTTTCTCTATTTCGAGAGATTCGAATGCATGCTTGCTCTTCTCTCCGTCTCCCTCGTACACAGCCAGATCCTCCATGATCTTGTTTTTGTCAGGAATTCCACTGCCTCCAAGCAGATTCCCCGGGTTTGGCAGCTCAAAAGGCAGTTCGAAGGAGAAGTCAAACGGGAAACGATCCGGCAACTCAAAAGGCAGTTTGACCTGAACCGGCAACTCAAAAGGCAATTTGATCTGATCCGGCAGCTTTTCCTTTACCACACCGGTCAGATAGGAATACCCTTTCAGATTTCTGATTTTTTCCGGAACCTTGTCTCCGCCAAAAAGCAAAAAAGCCAAAATGGATAAAATTAGTACAATAAAAACAGGGATCAGGATTTTTACCTTTGGTCTCTTTTTTGTTTTTTTTCTTTTTTTTTTACCGCATTTGCTGCAACGCATCGTACAATCGATCTACCTTTCCCAAGCAAATAGCATCTGATCATTCTATCGGCAGTTTTATTTAATTATTAAGTGGTTCTTCTTGTTATTCGTTTTTCTCATCCTCCTCTTCGATGCCGATCAATTCCTCCAGTTCCTCTTCCGACAGGGAATCAAAATCGATGGCTTCGTCGGGGATTTCATCGCCGAGAATGGGTACTGCAACAATAATGTTTCTGGCATCCGGAAGGGTTTCTTCCGGAACGTAAATATCGATGGGAAATGCAGTGTTGGAACCCATGAAAATCTCAAGGAAAGTACTGGCTCCCTTAAACTTTTTAACAGACGGAATTCCCTCGCTTCTCAGCTTTGATTCCAGAATATCCGCATAAAAGCTGTCCTTCGCTGTACAGAGGTAAACTCCATCCCGCCATTCTTTCTGATCTTTCTTTTCAAACATCATGTGATCCCCGCTTCTCGATTATTCTTAATAAGCTTTCCCGGCGATTTCCGAGAGCAGCTTTTCAGTAAATTCGTCCAACGTCATCGTTCCCAGTTCGCCTTCCTTGCTGGAACGCACCGTCAATTCTCCGGACTCCATTTCCTTTTCACCGATGACCCCGATGTAGGATACTCTTTCATTTCTGGCTTCTCTGATTTTATACCCGATTTTTTCGTTTCTCACATCGACTTCAACCCTGAGTCCCGCATCCCGCAGTTTTTTCCCTACTGACTCCGCGTACTCGGAAAATTTTTCTGTAACCGTCAGAAGCTTTACCTGTACCGGTGCGAGCCACAGCGGGAATTTCCCCGCGAAGTGCTCTGTCAGGATTCCGATAAAACGTTCGATACTTCCGAATATCACTCTGTGGATCATGATCGGAATGTGCTTTTCTCCGTCTGAGCCGACATAGGTTAAATCAAAGCGCTGGGGCATCTGGAAGTCAAGCTGAATGGTTCCGCACTGCCAGGTTCTGCCGAGGCAATCCTCCAGATGAAAGTCTATTTTCGGACCGTAGAATGCGCCGTCTCCTTCGTTGATAATGAACGGAATTTCCTTTTCGACAAGTGCTTCCTTCAGCGCATTAGTCGCCATCTCCCACTCTTCCTCGGTTCCCATGGAATCCTCCGGTTTTGTGGAAAGCTCGATATGATATTTAAATCCAAATATATTGTAAACATAAT
Organism: Eubacteriales bacterium; assembly: GCA_028691625.1. Taxonomy (GTDB): domain Bacteria; phylum Bacillota; class Clostridia; order Peptostreptococcales; family Anaerovoracaceae; genus Anoxybacterium. The sequence goes on along the minus strand of JAQUYZ010000190.1, from coordinate 1,702 downwards.
CGATAAAATCGATGACACCGCCAATTTCAGTCTTAATCTGCTCCGGCAGCATAAAAATATGAGCGTCGTCCTGCGTGAAGGTTCTTACCCTCATCAAACCATGCAACGCTCCCGACAGCTCGTGCCTGTGCACCTGGCCCATTTCAGCGATTCTCATTGGAAAATCACGATAGCTGTACATCTTTCTTTTGTAAGCAAGCATTGCTCCCGGACAGTTCATCGGCTTCACGGCATAATCGCCCTCATCTATTTTTGTAAAATACATATTGTCCTGATAGTGATCCCAGTGACCGGAGGTATGCCAAAGCGCCTCGCTCAAAATCAGAGGCGTTTTGATTTCCTGATAGCCTCTTTCCCGGTGCGCCTGTCTCCAGAATCCTTCCAGCTCATTTCTGATGATCATGCCCTTGGGCATGAAGAACGGGAAGCCGGGACCTTCCTCGTAGATCGCGAAGAGATCCATTTCCTTACCGATCTTTCGATGGTCTCTCTTCTTCGCTTCTTCCAGCTTCTCAATATATTCGTCCAGCTGCTTCTGTTTTGGGAAGGATGTTCCGTAGATTCTCTGAAGCATCTTGTTCTTTTCGCTTCCCCTCCAGTAAGCACCGGCAACGCTCATGAGCTTGATCGCCTTGATAAAGCCTGTTGAAGGCATATGTGGTCCGGCGCAAAGGTCGGTGAAATCTCCTTCTTTGTAGAAGGAAATCACGGCATCCTCAGGCAGGTCTTTGATCAATTCAACCTTATACGGTTCCTGTTTTTCCTCCATGAATTTGACTGCTTCTTCCCTGGGCAGTTCAAATCGTTCCACAGGATAATCCGCTTGCACGATTTTCGCCATTTCCTTTTCCAGGTTTGCCAAATCATCATCAGAGAAACGATGCTCCAAATCAAAGTCATAATAAAAACCGTTATCGATGGCAGGTCCGATTCCCAGCTTTGCTTCCGGGAAGAGCCGCTTGACCGCCTGGGCTAAAATATGGGAGCTTGTATGTCGAAAGGTGTGATTTCCATCTTCCTCTTCAAATTTCAGAATTTCCAGTTCACAATCCTCTTCCAGCTTGAAATTCAAGCCCTGTGTCTTGCCGTTAACCTTACCTGCCACGGCTTCCTTTGCCAGACCGTGATGGATCGCTTTGGCTACCTCAAGGATCGTTGAACCCTTTTCCACTTCCTTCACGCTGCCGTCTTTTAATGTTATTTTTATCATAAATTACCTCCTGGTTTGTTTATCTATCGTGATCTATCCTTAAAGCCTGCTGCAAACGGGCCTTGTCATCTGATACAATCATTGACAATATAAATGCTAACTATTATAATGCATACGTAGAAAATTTTCTTACCTCTTAAGCATTATTCTGCATAATTGGCGGCAATAATGCCTTCTTATTATTATATGCCAAAGGATCAATTTGTCAAGGAAAGGGGGCGGCAGGAATGAAAATTGTATGTATCGGCAACAGCATCGTGAACGGCTTTCCCCACAGGCGGAGCCAATGCTTTGCAAGTCTGTGGAGGCAGGCTTCCGGCCATGAGATTATAAACAAGGGCGAAAACGGAGATATCACCTCCAATGTCCTCGCACGGTTCGGAAAGGATGTGTCTGTCTACAGTTCAGATATAAACGCCGGGGTGACTGCGGGATATACTTCATATTACGGTGGGCAAGTCCTTGTTGAGGGTACTCTTGTAGCGCGCGCCG
>JAQUYZ010000189.1 GCA_028691625.1 Eubacteriales bacterium | reverse complement strand
ATATATTTCAGAGTTTTTTAATAAACGTTCCCCGTATGGGATTTCCGCCCTGAACTTTTTGTTCGGGGTTTTTTATTTGAAAGGAAAGCAGGATGGACAGGAACTATATGAAACGGGCATTGGAGCTGGCGGAAAACGGAGTGGGTAAAGTGAATCCCAATCCATTGGTTGGCGCCGTTATCGTAAAGGACGGCAGGATCATCGGCGACGGCTGGCATGAGGAATACGGTCAGGCGCACGCTGAGGTGAATGCAATACACAATGCAGAGGTAAATGCAATCAATCATGCCGAGAGGAACGCAACAGACAATGCAGATGCCAGCGTGGAAGGGTCCACGGTCTATGTGAACCTGGAACCCTGCTGCCACCACGGTAAGACTCCTCCTTGCACAGAACTGCTCATCAGCAAGGGGGTAAAACGTGTCGTGATTGGTACTCTTGATCCCAATCCGCTGGTGGCGGGCCGGGGCGTGAAGAGGCTGAGGGAAGCGGGCATCGAGGTTACAATCGGCGTCATGGAACAGGAATGCAGAAAGAGCAATGAGGTGTTCTTCCATCACATGCAAAAACAGCGGCCGTTTGTTGTATTGAAAGCCGCCATGAGCCTTGACGGGAAAATCGCGGCACCCTCGGGAGAATCCAAATGGATTACCGGGGAAGAGGCCAGAAGGGATGTGCAGCAATTAAGAAAGAGGTATTCCGCCATTATGACCGGAATCGGCACGGTGATCAAGGATGATCCTGCGTTGACCTGCCGCCTGGAAGGAGGAGGAAATCTGCAACGGATTATTCTGGACAGCAGCCTTCGGATTCCGCCGGAAAGCAGGGTGCTGGCCGACCCTCGGGAGAATCCGGCAATGCTCGTGTGTACAGAACGAGCATCCCCGGAGAAGGCGAAGCGGCTGGAAGACATGGGAGCGAAGGTTCTGTATTGCGGGAGCAGAAACGGTTACATCGACCTGACGGACCTGATGGAAAAACTGAACAGCCTGTCTGTCGACAGTATTCTGCTTGAGGGGGGCGCAAAAGTAAATGATTCTGCTTTCGCTCAGGGAATTGTGGATAAAATGATTCTGTACATCGCACCCAAAATCATCGGGGGAGAAAATTCGAAAACCGTCGTTGGCGGAACCGGGATCACCAGCCTGAGCCAGGCCTATCCGCTGATCATTGAATCGATGGAGCAGATCGGGCCGGACATGAAGATCACGGCATATCGAAAGAGAAAGGATGAATGGAATGTGTAACGTTTATCGAAAGAGAGAGGAGTAGAGAGATTGTTTACAGGAATTATCGAAGAAACCGGCCATGTCCAGCGGGTGACCGGAGGGGCAAAAACCACAAAGCTGCGAATCAAAGCCGGAGCTGCGCTGGAAGGCACCCGGATCGGGGACAGCATATGCACCAGCGGTGTCTGCTTAACAGTAACCAGGCTGGACCAGAACTGCTTTGAAGCGGATGTAATGGCGGAAACCTTGCGGCGCAGCAAGCTGGGGAAGCTGACCGCCGGCAGCAGGGTCAATCTCGAGAGAGCGATGCGGCTTGGCGGCAGATTGGGAGGACATATGGTCAGCGGACATATCGACGGCACCGGGGTTATACGGGCTGTATCGAAGGAGGACAATGCAGTATGGCTGACCGTTTCCGCAGAAGCGGCATTGCTTCGTTATATCGTGGAAAAGGGCTCAGTCGCCATCGACGGGGTCAGCCTGACCGTTGCAGCTGTGGACCAGGCAGGATTCAGGGTGTGCGTGATACCCCATACGGGTCAGGAAACTACTTTACTGCAGCCAAAAACCGGAGAAGAGGTCAATCTGGAATGCGATATCATCGGAAAATATGTTGAGAAGCTGCTGGCGGGAGGTGTTCCCGTCCGGAGCCAATCACAGAACGGGAATAAGAATCCGCTGTCGGAGATGATTTTACGGAACAACGGATTCTATTAAGAAAGAGTTTACGATTGAATACAGGAACAGGAGGGTTCAAATGAAAGAACAATTCAGCAGCATAGAGCAAGCCATCGAAGAGATCAGAAAAGGAAAAATGGTCATCGTGATCGATGATCCGGGAAGGGAGAACGAAGGGGATCTGATCATCGCCGCCGAAAAGGCGACACCGGAAGCAATTAATTTTATGGTAAAGCATGCAAGGGGTCTGGTATGCATGCCAATGGAGGGAAAGGATTTGGATCGTCTCGGGGTACCCGCTATGGTGGAAAAGAATACGGACAATCACGAAACGGCATTCACAGTATCGATCGACCATAAGGACACCTCTACGGGTATTTCCGCCTATGAACGGGCGCAGACCATACAGAGGCTGGTTGATGAAACTGCCGGTCCGGAAGATTTCAGGAGGCCGGGACACATCTTTCCGCTCAGGGCAAGGGATGGAGGCGTGCTGAAGCGAACGGGACACACGGAAGCGGCAGTAGACCTGGCAAAGCTTGCAGACCTGAAGCCGGCTGGGGTCATTTGTGAGATCCTGAAGGATGACGGGACTATGGCAAGAACGCCTGAATTGATGGAATTTGCCGGACAGCACAGTATCGGCATTATCACCATTACGGATCTGGTCGCCTATCGCAGCAAAAAAGAAAGTCTGGTGGAGTGTGTGGTAGAAACCAGACTTCCCACGAAGTTCGGAGTTTTCAGGATTCGCGGTTACCAGAATAAGATCAACGGAGAGCACCATGTTGCCCTGATTATGGGGGATATTGACGGGGATACGCCGGTCTTAACCAGAGTCCACTCGGAGTGCCTGACGGGGGATGCACTGGGATCGATCCGGTGCGACTGCGGTGAACAGTATGCTGCGGCGATGGCGCAGATCGCAGGAGAAGGCCGCGGCATCCTGCTTTATATGCGCCAGGAAGGCAGAGGTATCGGATTGATCAACAAGCTGAAGGCATATGCGCTTCAGGATCAGGGAATGGATACGGTGGAAGCAAATCTGGCGCTTGGATTTGAAGAGGATCTTCGCGACTATGGGATAGGAGCACAGATTTTGAAGGATATCGGTGTGAAAAAGCTCAGACTAATGACCAATAATCCGAAAAAAATAAAGGGACTGGAGGGCTATGGACTTGAGATCACTGAGCGGGTTCCCATCCAGATGGAAGCCAATGCAGAAAATGTTACCTATTTGAAAACGAAGCAGCAAAAGCTGAACCATTTGCTGGCATATTAGGAGAATGATAAGAAAGGAAGAGAAAAATGAATATAATTCAAGGAAATTTAATTGCACAGGGCTTGAAAATAGGGATCGCGGCCTCGCGGTTCAATGAATTTATCGTATCAAAGCTCATCGGCGGCGCGGAGGACGGTCTGATGAGACATGGAGTAGCAAAAGATGAGATCGATCTGGTTTGGGTACCGGGTGCATTCGAACTGCCCTTCATTGCAAAAAGAATGATTTCAACCGGAAGATATGACGCCGTGATCTGTCTCGGCGCTGTCATAAGGGGTTCCACCTCCCACTATGAGCTGGTTTGCGCGGAGGTCGCAAAAGGCATTGCAAATGTGGGCATTTCAGGAGAGATTCCTGTGATCTTCGGCGTTCTGACAACGGATACCATCGAACAGGCGATCGAACGTGCCGGCACAAAATCGGGGAATAAAGGTTTTGAAGCAGCGGTTTCCGCCATCGAAATGGCAAATTTGTCCTTATAATTCTTTGCCTGCATCCTTGAGCATATTCACGTAGACCAGAAGCTCATCCCTGGAAGCAACATTCAGTTTCATATAGATCCTCTTGTTATGGGTTTTGATTGTATTGATGCTCAGACAGAGGATCTTTGTGATTTCCTTTGCGGTATATCCTTCCACATATAAGTTGAATACGGCCCGTTCCGCCGGGGACAGGCATTTTGTATTTTTTGTAAACTCATCGAAAACTGACTCCGGAAGCGTTATCTGCTTCTTGCCCTTTGCCTCTTTGGATTGTCTGGCGGCCTGCGCTGCTGAGAGGAACTCGATCAGGTCATCGATCTCCGCAACATTCGTTCTGGCGATATAATCGCTGGACTTTATGATTTCAATGCCTTTTGCGAAGGGCATCAGAAATTTTCTGCTGATAAAATAAGAAAAAGTAATCCCAATGACCAACAGTCCGAAAAATAGGGCAAGCAGCTTCAGATTCAGGGAAATAACGGATGCGGAGATGTCCTGATCGGGAAGGATGAGCGCAGCCGTCCATCTGTCGTCTTCAAAAGCGGAGCCTTTTGGATAAAGGGAGACAGGCTGGTGCAGTCCGCTGTAAAGAGCACCGTCCGGCTGACGGTACGAATGAAAGGGCTCTCCTTTCCGGATGGACAGGATCTGATTTTGTTCCTGAAAGCTTCTGATGGAACAGCCTCCCGAAATCATTGCCTTTGAGATCTGAAGCGCCTGATCGGAGCCTGGAGCAAGGATGCAGATTGCACGTTGAGAGAGCTCCGCGCCGGGCATATGGGAAAGCTTGAAGAGCATGGAGCTGATCTCAAAACCGCAGACGCCGAAGACATTGCCGGCTGAATCAATCAAGGGTGCGGAACAGAGCATGACCTGCTCTGTCGTACCTGGAACCGTAATGGCATCGCTCCAGTAGTACAGCCGGGTCAGCGGCAGCTCTGACCGGCGGGCAGCTCTGACCGGCTCATGAAAGTAAGCTGCGCCGGCAACGTTGAATTCCATTCTCCACTGGGAGTGCAGCATGATGCCGTTTTGCCTTCCGACGTTTGGAAAGCCGCGGAGTATCAGAAGATATTCGGGAGCTGAATTGAGAAT
>JAQUYZ010000188.1 GCA_028691625.1 Eubacteriales bacterium | reverse complement strand
CTTCTCCCGTGCGAGCTTGAATACAGCCTGGAAAGCTGAAGTCATTTTGGAGTCAAGCTTTTCCAAAACCTCTTCCTTCGTCCAAAAGTAGTTGTTATTGCACTGTACCTGTTCAAAGTAGCTGCAGGTTACTCCGCCGGCATTTGCCAGGAAGTCGGGAATCAGGAAAATGTTTCTGTCCTTGATCAGCTTGTCGCAATCCGGAGCGGTAGGCCCATTTGCACCCTCACAGATAACCTTGACTGTTTTGCTGATCTTTGAGAAGGAATCCACCGTGATCTGATTTTCTAATGCACATGGAAGAAGAATATCAACATCCTGTGCGATCCATTCATCACCTTCCAGCAATTCACAGCCCATTTCCTGAGCCTTTTCTTTATTGATTGTTCCAAATGAGTCCTTAATTGAGACCATCTTATCGATGTCAAGGCCATTCTTGTTGCGGAAGGTATAGGACTTGCTGTCGTGCTGATCCCAGCTTGAGATTGCAACAATCGTACCGCCCATTTGCGTGTAGAGGCGGGCTGCGTATTCGGCTACATTTCCAAAGCCCTGCAAGCTTGCAGTGGTCTTCGTAATGTCTATATCCAATCCCTTCAGCGCTTCCCGAAGTGTATAGATCACACCATACCCTGTTGCTTCCGTACGTCCGAGGGATCCGCCCATGCCAACCGGCTTGCCGGTGATTGTTCCGGGATAATGACCTCTGGTAATTGTCTCGTACTCATCCAGCATCCATAGCATATGCTGACCATTTGTCATGACGTCCGGAGCGGGAACATCCGAAACCGGACCGATCAGATCTGCGATCTGTCTCACGTATCCTCTGCAAAGTCTTTCCTGCTCACCCTTTGATAAATTATGAGGGTCACAGATCACGCCGCCTTTTCCTCCGCCTAACGGAATGTCGACAACAGCGCATTTCCAGGTCATCCACATCGATAAAGCCCGGACTGTATCAGCTGTTTCCTGTGGATGGAAACGGATGCCGCCCTTTGCCGGTCCACGTGCTGCGTTGTGCTGAATTCTGAAACCATTGAATACTTGTGTAGTGCCGTCATCCATTTTTACCGGAATTGTAAAATGTACTTCACGGCTGGGCTGACGTAAGAGCTGTCTTACAGACGGGTCTAAATCAATGATATCAGCCACATGATCAAACTGTGTTTGAGCTGCTTCGTAAGGATTGTATCCTTCATGCTTCATAAATAAAACCTCCTAATTTATGTAAGGACGGGACTGATTCCTGTCCAATGCTAAAAATAGTTGCTGTGATAACGGATCGCCACCTAAAAACATATGGTCAATTGACTCATCTTTTAGGGTATTTTTGCCAGCTGGGCAATTTGCAGTGAATTCTATTGCTGAATTCCTTGACTACATGATATTCTAACCCGAAATCCTTGTCAACACGGTAAAATTAAGTTTAAATCTTGTGACAATTCCGAACTGTAATTTACTGTAAGGGCGGTTGGGAACAAGAGATAAGGTATTATGTATACAGGAATCACGGATCTGTTTGATTCAGTCTTAAACCCTGAAAAATCAAGGGTTACGTATACCGGGGCCGGGGAAATACACTGAAAAAACAAGGTGCAAATCTGAACCGAATTACATTTATTGTAAAATAATCCGAAAAGGGCCCAGAATAAATTTTAAAAGTTTTTTAGAAGTTTTAATACAACGACTTTTTTTTGGCGAGAAGTTGACAGAATTGTCGAAAAATATACCCGGTTTTGAGGTTGATTTCAGGGGATTTTCACCCTTATGCCTGTGAGCACCAAGTCCATATGAAGAATATAAATTTATTGTAAATCGTTATTAAAGACTGCATAATAGGGGTAACAGTATCGTATGAAAAAGCACAGGTACAAGTAGCAGCATGAATTGTCAGATTTGATGGAGGATATCATGCAGAAAAAAATCATACAAGAGGTATATAACGACCTGATTGATCATTTGACTGACAAACAATTCCTAAGATCGATCAGACTTTCCAAAAAAACGATGCTTGAGATGATCCGGCGGGAGAACTGGAAAGAGCATATAAAGGAGATCATAGAGAAAGAAAAAATCTGCTGCAGGGATGTACTGACGGTCTGTGCGAATACACTGCATCTGCTGTCCGCTGAGCCCAAAGAAGGCTGGCTTCCTGATATCTACAGCAGCATCCTGCATCAGATGTTTCCTGACAACACCGATGATCCGGCCGATTCAGCCGGACAATCAGGAAGACTGTTCTATCTTGAGGTTTTAAGAACCTTTCTTCGCTTTGAAATGAAAAGCAAGGACTTTGACTCAAAAATGCACATGCAGTTTTTAACCGGAGACGAGATCATTCAGACGGAATCTGCAGAAGAATACTTCAGGCTGATGAAGCTTTTTCAAGAGAATTACATTTATGAATTTATGAGGATCGGCTCGGAGATCACCAGATATAAGACGCTGTCACATATTTGCGGAGTCCATTATATTGCAATGCACATAGGCAGACAACTGCTGGATGCGTCGGTCCCTATTGATATTGCCCTTGTATCCGGTGCCGCACTGGGACATGATATTGGAAAATACGGCTGTAAGATCCAGGAGATCAAACGGATACCTTATCTTCATTATTATTATACGGACAGATACTTTAAGAGGAACGGGATGCCGGCTATCGGTCATATTGCGACAAATCATTCTACCTGGGATCTGGAGCTGGAGAATCTTTCTGTGGAGTCTCTGGTCCTGATCTATGCCGATTTCAGGGTAAAGGGTGCAAAGGATGGGGCAGGGAGGGAAACGATAAAATATTACGACTTGAAGGATTCCTTTGAAGTCATTCTTAACAAGCTGGACAATGTGGATGACGTGAAAAAAGGACGGTATGTTAAGGTTTACAACAAGCTTAAGGACTTTGAAGAGTTTATGAGAAACCTTGGGATCAACACAGATTTGTCAACCGGTATCGTAGAAAAAAAAGAGACCAGGGATACCGCTTTGTATCATTTAGATGAAGTGATCAAACGGCTCAAGCACTTGGCAATCCTGCATAACATCAGTGTGATGCATAAGCTGAACAGCGAAACCGCCTTTGGAGATATCATTGAAGCGGCAAGGAGCGAGAAGAACTGGAAGAATATCAGGGCTTACATCAATATCTTCGGAGAGTATTTTACCTATATGACACAAAAGCAGAAGGTTGTGACGCTGAACTTCCTGTATGAGATGCTGATGCACAGAGAGGGCGACATTCGCAGACAGAGCGCGGATTTAATCGGGAATATCATCGTTCACAGCGATGAGGAATACAGAAAAGAGCTGCCGGAGGGGGTACAAAGAGAAACAGATGAAACCAACAGCCTCGCTCTTTGGGATCACTATCTTGGAACCATCATTGCTCCGGACCATAAGGTAACAGAGCAGCATAAAAGGTGGCTGGGGTATACGCTGAAATTCGTGGTAAGCTCAGCGCTGGAGCGCTGCAAGAAGGAGGATCTGCGGAAATACCTGGATTCTTTCCTTCGGTATTACCGCACTACAGAGTACAACGATTCAACCGCCTTCATCCTGCTGGACTCGATTCTTGCCTTGCCAGTGAACGTGTGCACAGAGGAAGACAAGCGGATGCTGATGGAATTTACGCTTGACCTTGTGGAAAGGGAATCCGCCGAGGTTCAGATTGCGGCACTTCGTTTTATGAAGCATCTGGCAGAAGCAGCGGATAACCGGGAGGAGATCCTGCCGTGGATGAAGGAATGTCTCAATCAGATTGGCTTCGATCAGATCATTGCAGTACAATATTTAAAATACGAAATACAGAGTTGTCTTTCCATGCAGGTTAGTCACGAGGAAGCAATCGTTGAGAGCCTGTATCAGGAAAACGCGACTGTTTCCGAGATCTTTCTTGAGAACCTGAAAGCAGCGACGCCCTGGGTCATCAAGGCTGTAAACATTGAGCTTCTTCTTAGTCAGATCCGCTGTGAAGCCAATCGGCAGGTCCTTCCGGTAGCGGCTCATTTTTCAAACTTGATCAAGGTAAGCGAAAGGGTGGCCGTCCGTCACAGTGCCGGTCAGGCTTTGCTGTCAATTATTCCTCTGCTGACCCTGTCAGAACGGAACGAAGTGGCAGTTGAACTCAGCAAGGGCCTTGAGATCGGTGAGTACGAATTTTCCAAATACATTCCGGAGTATCTGGGAGAACTTGCGCTCCACCTACATCCGAATGAACTGGATGAATTGATTCTTGATTTCAAAAAGCTTCTGGAGAGCACGAACGACCGGGTTGGCTCCGTCACTTTAAATACGCTGGGTATTATGCTGCAAAACTATCCCGCTTATAAGGTGCGTTTCCATGAATCCCCCGGTGCCTATCAAAGGCGGAGAGAAACAGTGCTCGGGCTTATTTTGAAGGGCTTGTCAAATTACCGTGACGCGGTCAATCAGGAAGCCTTGCTTGTGCTTGGGCAGTATTTTTTCGGTTCTGCAAAATTAAATCTGGAGGAGAAACAGGAGATTTTCGCAAAGATCTACAAGAAGCTGCTGGTTCTGATCTCAGACCGGAGGGAGACTGAGCTTTCGTTCTTCAACAGTGCCGCATCTCTCAATCATATCTATCGGTTTTTATCGGATTATTTATATGTGAATCAAGGGTTCTGCTTTCCTGTTATGGGTAAGATCGCATTTTTTCCAGGCACCTTTGATCCTTTTTCATTGGGCCACAAAGAAATCGTCAGGGAAATCAAGAAGCTGGGTTTTGAGGTTTATCTGGCCATCGATGAGTTCTCCTGGTCGAAAAAGGC
>JAQUYZ010000187.1 GCA_028691625.1 Eubacteriales bacterium | reverse complement strand
ACCCAATCCTTTTTCACAAGCTCCAAGAAGAATGCTCTGACATGCAATTCCATGATCCCAGAAATAATTGCTGCTGATTTCCTTATCCCCTGTAATGACGATATATGCCGACGGCTTTTCGCCCTCTGCCGGTCCGTCCCAGTCCTTAAAATACCCCGCCCATTTTAAATAGGGGAAAATTTTATCATTCTCTTCCTGTCTGAATGAAATGATATATTTCAACGGTTGTAAATTTCCGCCTGAAGCAGATAGCCGAGCAAGATCGATCAGCTCATAAAGCGTTTCCTTACTGATTTCCTCATTCTGATAAAATCTTCTGCAGGTACGGTTTTTCCGAATCAATTCTTTTATCATTTTTCATCCCTTCTTTCCTCGTTTTTCCATGACCCTGCAATTAGAATACGCAATTAGCATGCCAAAGGAAAACCCTTGAAACAGCAGGGTTTTAATAGAAAAACGCGTCAGTTTTGACGTATTAAAAGTCAAAACTGACGCGTTTATTTGTTCTGTTTTGTCGATCGTATGTAAAATTAATCGGCCGGGATATATGGAATCGGCAAGCCTTCATACGCAACATCAATCTTATAAATCACACGCTGCATCCCCTCGGTTACGAAGAGCGTCTTATTGTCGGGACCACCGAACCTGGCATTGTCAGTTCCCAATCCATCGGGATCGGGAATATTGATTACTTCGATGACTTCGCCGAGCTTCGGCTCCACGACAAAGACCTTGCCATACCCGAAGTGTCCGATATAGAGGTTGCCATGGATATCCATGCCCATGCTGTCAGGACCGCAGCCGCCGCTGAAATAAGTCATGGCATGCAGGAAGACGTGGGATTTTCCTCCGTCCGTCAGCCAGGCTCTCAGGATACGGTTCTGGCCGAATTCGCACACATAGATGAACTCTTCATCCGGGGAAAACAAGATGCCGTTCGGGAATGCCAGATGCTCCATAAACGCGTCTGTCTGTCCGGTCTTGGCATCCCAGCGATAAACCGCGCCGACAGGATTGGAGACACTGGTGCCCCACGGATCGGAAAAGAAGATGTTGCCTTTGGAATCAATGGCCAGATCATTGGGTCCATTAAATTTTTTACCCTTGTAATCCCCTACGATTACTTCGGCTTTTTTCGTTTTCGGATCAAGTGACACAACACCCATATCACGATGTGCGATCAGAAGACGTTTTTCCTTGCTGTCGTAAACCATGCCATTCGGCCCCATGAGGCCGCCCGGTGCACCGATATCATAGAACTGCTCGTATTGACCGTCCATCGTGACGCGGGAAATCCAGCCGGCTTCGATTTCAACAAAGTATAAGTACCCATCTTCCGGGCAATAGGACGGACCTTCAATGAAACCATGTCCGGGGATCTTTGCCAGGGCTTTCACTTCACCAACTCTAATTGTCATAATATTACCTCCTTTATAAAAATAACTTTGAATCGTTTTAATGTGTTGCACCGTCTCTCAGGAACCCCATCTGGTAGAATCCGTTTTTCTCGTTGCAGGTCTTTCTTTTTCCGTTGATTGTATCCATAACGGACTGATATAGCTCTTCGGTCAACGGCTCCCATTCCTCTCCGTCGACGATTCGCCCGGCATTAAAGTCATTCCAATAGGGTTTTCTTTGATACAGCTCATTATTGGTAGAGATGCGGTATAATGGTCCGGCAAAACCGCTGGGCGTTCCGCGTCCGGTAGTAAATACCGTAAGGACGGTCCCTGCGGCAACCATACCGGTAATGCAGACCAGATCGCAGCCCGGCCCCGTGAACAGAACAAATCCGTTCCGCCGCAGCCTTCCTCCGTACGGGAGCGCATCCATGACCATGCATCGTCCGCTTTTCTGCGTGCATCCCAGAGACTTATCCTCAATCGTGCTCAATCCTCCCGTTTTATTTCCCTGGGTTGCATTGTCGTTTACGCCAACACCATAGCGCTTAAAATATTCTTTATAGCCGTTGATCATCTCCACGATACCCTGATGCACCTCCTGATCCTTTGCACAATCCATCAGGATCCGCTCAGCACCGATCATCTCGGACACTTCTGTCATGACGACCGTGGCTCCATCGGAAACCATACGATCTGTCAGCCGTCCAACCAATGGATTGGCAGTGATGCCTGAAAATCCGTCAGATCCGCCGCAATTCAGCCCGATTCCCAGGCGGTCAAAGGATAGGGTTTCTCTTTTATCCCGGGAAACCACCTCATATAACTCTTTACAGAGCTGTAAACCTGTAGCCATCTCATCCTCAACATCCTGGAATTTTACGATCTTCATTCTCTTGTCATCCAGGTCCTGCACATACTGTTTCACAACATCCCAGTTGCTGACTTCACAGCCCAGACTTACAAACAAAACTCCGCCCATATTTGGATTTTCCGCAACACCTGCCAGAAGCTTTGCCGTTCGCTGCAGATCCTCGCCTGAAGAACTGCACCCGCACTCATGGGGCAAGGGAAGGAATCCGTCAAAGTTTTCATCCTTGGGCATCACCTCATTGGCGATCCGTGCCAGCTTTTCGATCGGACCGTTACAGCAATATACCAGGGGAATAATGGCGATATAGTTCCTGATCCCCGCATATTGTCCTTTTCGTTTATAACCCTGGAAGGTGCCCGTTGCCTTTTCCGGAGGAACAATCAGATTGTCATGCTTCGGTTCATATTTGTATTCCAGTGTTTCATCGGCGCAGGTTATGATGTTGTGATCATGAATCCAATCCCCTTTTTTTATGGGTTCGGTTGCAACTCCAATATTTTGCCCGTATTTATAAATTTGTGTGCCAACCGGCATATCCGTTACAGCTACTTTATGGGCTTGGGGGACATCCTGATTCACGGTTAAGATGTTCTCCCCGGCTTTTATTTTTTCACCCTTTTTTATCGGTTCCAAAGCGACGATAACCGTATCGCGCGGATCAATTTGCAAGCCTTTTTTCATTTTCATCTCTCCTTCTATTGCCTATTCAGTCTACTTCTTAACAAAAGCAACTGCTCTGCCAAAAGCCCCGGAGGATTCCGCAAGCTTGACCGGCAGGAAAATGAAGAAATCACCGCTCGCATTCATCTTGTCAAGGTTCGTCAACGATTCGACAAACAGGACGCCCTTCGACAGTCCTGCCAGATGAACGGGCATTCCGCAATGGGCGGCCCCCATGCTGGTCCCGTCTGTTCCGACGCATCTAACCCCTCTTTGGATCAGCAATTCCATTGCTTCCACTCCCGGAGAAGGCCAGCCGGGTCCTTCCTGCTTGATCAAAGGATTGTAGGCAAATTTTTTGCCCTCTTCCCCTTTCACATAAAACTGATCCCAGCCGCTGCGGAACAGCACCACGCTGCCTTCGGGAATCGTCCCATGGTTCTTTTCCCATGCCAAAATATGCGCCGGCATGATATAGGGGCTTTCGCCCTTTGTCCCTTTCCCTGTCAATTCGGTAACGTCAATCACAACGGCCGGTCCCATCAATTGGTTTACATTCACCAATTCGCCGGTGATCTCTCCGGCAGGGCAGGCATTTGCAAATCCGGTTTCCGGCTTGGGAATAAAATGACTGGGAGCATCGAAATGTGTGCCGGTATGTACGTCGATCGTCCATAAATCGGTATAATATGGACCCAAGTCAGCAGAGAGGCTTACCCCCTCTTTGTCCTTATCTTCCTGATACCAATTTCCGACCTTCCTCTGAATGGGGCTATGAGTCGGCCATGGTCCGGGAAGTTTCTCGTCCAAGGTTAACGTAAGATCAACCACCGTGTAGTTACGTAATAACTCTTCCATACGCATTCCAGTTTCCTCCATAATTTCCATTCATTAATTTCAATATAACATTTAAAGATATGTTTGTCTTTCTAATTTGCAATAAAGATGCCAATGAAAAAAGCCTGTATAATCAGGCTTTTAAAAGTAAAGTGCGTCAATATTGACTTAGTGCCGTGTCAAAATTGACCCGTATGGTCCGTATCCTTTGCCTCTTTCTTGATTTCGCGCAATCTCCTCACTACAGTGGACTGACTCACATTCAGGAGTTCGGCAATATTTTTGGTGCTTCCGCAGCTTTCTCTCGCCAATAATATCAACTGTTTCTCCAATTCAAGATAAGCTTGCTTCATCGGCATAAGTTTATTTACTTTGATATCCATCTGCTCCATTTGGCCGCTGGCAATATGTTTGGGCAGGTGCTCAGGCAGCAGCTCACTGGATTCACACATGATCAGCAAACGTTCTACCAGGTTTTTCAGCTCTCTCACATTGCCGGGCCAGGAATACCGCTCCAAACAGTCTATGATTTCATTCGAAAAATGCTTTTGTATATTGTACTTTTTATTGTAATGCTCACAAAAATGCAGCAGCAGCGGAACAATATCTTCTTTTCTATCCCTGAGAGGCGGGATCTCGATGGGGACCACGTTCAGCCGATAATACAGATCCTCCCGGAACTTTTTCTGTTTTACCAACTCGCGCATATCACTGTTGGCAGCTGCGATGATCCTTACGTCCACTTTAACCGGTGAGACTCCTCCTACCCTGTATATCTCGCGCTCCTGGAGTACCCTCAGCAGTTTACCCTGCAATTCCAGCGGAAGGTCTGCGATCTCATCGAGGAATAGTGTGCCATGATGAGCCAATCCAAACAACCCCGGTTTTCCTTTTTCCGATGCACCGGTAAAAGCGCCCGCCTCATACCCGAAAAGCTCCGATTCCAAAAGGGAGGGAGCAATCGCACCGCAGTTGACGGTTATATATGGGCTTTTGCCCCTTTCACTCGATTTATGAATCAGCTTTGCAATGACCTCC
>JAQUYZ010000186.1 GCA_028691625.1 Eubacteriales bacterium | reverse complement strand
CCGAGAAGCTGGGCAGCATTCAAAAAATGGATTGAAAAGAAACGACGTAAAGGATATAATATTACTATTGGCAGGATAAGCAAAATCGTACTACAGAACAGAGCTGCATATGATAAAGTACCCCATTGCAAGATGGCCGGGAGGAAGCATATGAAGAAATCCAGAGGGCAGGGCAGAAAGATACATAGCTTATGGAAAGACCTAGCTTCGGGCATTTTAGATAAAATAAATACGATGAAAAACAGCAGACCGAAAGAACGAAACGATGACAGGGATATGAGGGATACTCATACCCCTATTTCACGTATGGACTTAACCGGCATGAATCGGGAGCAGGCAAAGGAAATGATCAACAGGATCATCGACGAAAAGCTGGAGATGGTCTCCCACCTCGAGCTGACCGAACTGCAAATAGATTACAGGGAAAAAGAAAAACAAAGAGCAAAAGCAGCGGAGCGCATCAACGAAAGAAGAAACCGGAGAAAACACAGGAGTGACTCGGCGACGGAGACGATTATAACAGAGCAGGGCATTTATTCGAATTTTAAGCAAGCCTCCGTTTTTGATATCATTCAGCCGGAGCCTTTCCCCGAAGAAGGTGTGCATGTGATTGCACCAATCGAAGGTCAATTATCGATTATGGATGCCATAGAGGTCGAACCGGAAGCTGAGTACAGCATGACGCAGGAGCCCGCCGGCGTTTCTGTCAACACCTCTCTTGATGAGGCGGTGGACAAGGTATTTGCATCCCTCAAAACAAACAAGAACAAAGGGTTTCGGCTCTGTCAGAAAATCCATCGTAAAACCGGTCAGGTCTTCAAATTCAGGATCATGCCGGCCGCCACAGCGTGCAAGCTTGGAGTGAGCAGCAAACTGATCCCTTTGCTTCAAAAGATAGAATCCAGACTGCGATTGAGAAACAAGACTGCCGCTGCACTGAAGAAGCTGGCGGAGGGAGAGAAGCGGACCGCCGGAAAAGTCGTTCTTGTCATCGATTGCATCGACAGATGGAATGAGGCCTTCCTCCATCGAACAGAAGGATTGAAACAAACGATATGTCATCGTGCCGATCTGATCAGAGAGTACGCCGAACGTCACAAGCGGCTGCTTCTGGTTGAATTCGGCTGCGTTGTTGCTGTTGCGGCGACGGTTACGATCATGATCGGAAACATGACTGCCTATGAATACATTTACAACGGAAAAGTACTCGGTGCCGTGAAGAACCAGGAAGATGTTTATAAGACCATCGACATCATTGGGGACAAGCTGAGCGTTCAATACGATGCGGATATCACCATCAATAAGGAAAAGGACATCCGCTTTAACAAGGTCGTTGCCTTCAAACAGGATATCGATGATCAGGAAGACATCCTGAACAGATTGACCTACATGAGAGATATGAAGGCGAACGGACGCGGTATTTATATAGACGACAAGCTTGTGGCAGTTCTGGAAAGCGATCGGACTGCAAAAGCGATATTAAATGAGATTCAGAATAAATATTTGAAAGAAAATGCCAATATTGAGTATACAAAAGTCGGCTTTGCAGAAGATGTCGTCATCAAGGATGTCGAAACAAAGCTGGGCAATATCGAAGCGAAAGAGAAGGCATTGGAATATATGATGACCGGTGCGGTTGAGCAGCGGATCCATCTGGTTCAGTCGGGGGAAACCTTCTCCGAAATTGCAAAGATGTATGGAATGAAACAGAGTGAACTGCAGGGATCCAATCCGGATGTGGTCCCGGAAAAACTTCACATCGGTCAGGAAATCTGCCTGAATCAGATCGTCCCCCTCGTTACGGTGCAAACCACAGAAGTTGCGCAGTATAAAGAGGCGATCCCGTATGAAATCCAATATGAAAACACCGGCAGTCTTTTCAAGAATGAACAAACAGTTAAATCCAGAGGCACCAACGGTGAAAAGGATGTCGTGGCTGAGATCGTCAGAAATAACGGAATCGAAGTGAGCCGAAAGGAAATCAGTGCGACCATATTAAGTCAGCCGGTTTCCCAGGTTGTTCTGGTGGGAACCAAAGAACCTCCACCATTGATTGGTACAGGAACTTTTATCTATCCCATCAGAGGAACGCTGACCTCTCGGTATGGAACGAGGTGGGGCAGACTTCATTCGGGAATTGATCTTGCGGCACCGACCGGCACGCATATCAAAGCGGCTGACGGAGGCAAGGTGACTTTTTCAGGATATAACGGCGCCCTTGGCTATATGGTGGCCATCGATCACGGCGGCGGCAGAGTAACCTGGTATGGTCATTGCAGCAAACTCTTTGTGAAAAAAGGAGAGCGGGTTTATCAGGGCCAGCATATCGCCAATGTCGGCAACACCGGAAGAAGTACCGGCCCCCATGTTCATTTCGAAGTACATATCAACGGCAAAACAAAAAACCCACTGAACTATCTATAGATTTAGAAACATTTTATAATTCAGGAGACCGCGGCCTTGGGCAAAGCGGTCTTCTTTTTCTATCGGCAGAGCCTCCTGTACCAGGATCTGCTTGACCTGAGCAGGAGTCAGGTTTGGTCTCGTTGCATACAGACACGCCGCAACCCCGCTTACCACGGGTGCCGCCATAGAGGTGCCGGATTGAACGGCATATCCCTTTGGATTTTTTCCGTCCAGAGAGCAGATATCAACACCGGGTGCCACGAGATCCGGTTTAGAATCGCCGGCCAGTGTGGGTCCGCGGCTTGAAAAGCCGGCCACTTTGATTTCTCCGTTTTCTTCGCAATGGGTCAAATCGGCTGCACCGACGGTGATAACCAGAGGGCTGGTTCCGGGAGAATTGATCGTGCATTTACCGGGCCCGTTATTCCCGGCTGCCGTAACTACACTGTAACCGTGCCGAACTGCTGCGTTTGCCCCTTTGATCAGAGGGTCATCGTCATAGGATGGCTCTACTTTGATCCCAAGGGACAGGTTGATCACGCGAATGTTATAGATAGGGCCGTTGTTTACGATCCACTGCAACGCGGCAAGAATATCGGATTCAGTCCCGTTTCCGGATTCGTCAAGCGCCTTGATGGCGATCACACTGGCACAGGGGGCAGTTCCCGTATATTTGCAGGAGGTGTAACCGTTTCCGGCAATGATGCCGGCCACATGCGTGCCGTGACCGTCATCATCATATGGAAGCTCCTTATCTGCCAGCAGATCCTTGAATGCAACAATCCTGTTATATGGCTTAACCAGGTCATAATGGGGAGATACCCCTGTGTCTATAACTGCAACGCCCACACCCTTGCCTCGTTCCACACTCCCGTAGATCCGCTCCATGTCATCCGGATAATTACCGCATTTCGTCTGAACCTTTCTTGTTCTTGCGAAAATCGGAGCTTTTGAAACAATGGCATCTTCACTGATGGATCCAATCATTTTATAAGCAGAAAGCTTTTCGATTTTTTCTTTTGGAATTTCAACTGAAACTGCATTGATGAAGGGGAGCTCGTATTTGATCTGTCCGTAATTTTCAATAATGCAGTCTCTTATCTCGTTGATTGTACGCTTTGAATATATAATAACAGGGGTTAATTCCCCGTTGCCTGAATACATAGTGATCACTTCCCTTGCCACATAATATGAAAAAGGGCTTGGGCAAGGTGAGGGGGGGGAGAGACAACAGAATAGAAGAAGGGGCGTTTCGCCTTGTCAGAAAAAAATGGATTTTTGACGAATGCAATTATTTTTGATATAATGATTGCGCCGTTTGTATGCGGTGTTGTCTGGACTAAGGAGGATATTCTTATGGACGTAAAAAAAGTGTTGATTATTGAAGATGAAAAATCCATATCAGATATTATTAAATTCAATTTAAAGAAAGAAGGCTTTGAAGCAGACACTGCATATGATGGTCAGGATGGACTGGATAAAGCCCTGTCGGGCAAGCCGGATCTGATCCTGCTCGATGTGATGCTGCCGATTATGGATGGCTTTCAGGTCTGCAAAAAGGTCAGGGAAACAAGTTCCGTGCCGATTCTCATGCTGACGGCCAAGGAAGAGGAAGTGGACAAGGTGCTCGGGCTGGAGCTTGGGGCGGATGATTATATTACAAAGCCCTTCGGTATGAGGGAGCTTATCGCAAGAATCAAAGCGAACATCAGGAGAACCGATCTGATGCTGAATTTACAGGATGTTCCATCCAACATTCAGGACTTTGGAACGCTGGCTATCGATCTGAACCGGTACGAGGTAAGAAAGCACGGCACTGCACTTGAACTTACACTTCGTGAATTTGAACTTCTCAAATATCTGGCGGAGCGCGAAAACAAGGTGTTTTCCAGAGAACAGCTGCTGGAAGAGGTTTGGGGTTATGAATACTATGGCGATATCCGTACGGTGGATGTCACGGTGAGAAGATTGAGAGAAAAGCTAGAGGATGACTCCAGCGATCCGAAGTATATCATGACAAAAAGAGGGATAGGCTATTACTTCAGGAGGCCATAGGATGATAATCGGGAAAAAGAGATGGTCCAGCATAAGATGGAGGATTGTGTTCATCTACTTTCTTCTTGTTTTCATTGCAACAACGATAATCGGGGTTTTTATCATGAGCCAGTTAGAGGCCTATTATAAGAATTCTATTCGAAGCAATATCTCTGATACGATTCGGGAAGGAACGCTGCTGTCCTCTTTTCAGGGTTATGAAGATCTGAAGAGTCATCAGGAGGAGATTCAATCCAATATTGTGAGCTGGTCCAGGGGTGTTCAGCAGGAAATTTTCGTTGTGGCCGACGATTTTACGATTCTTGCCTCCAACAATGAGAATCTTGTTTTAAAGAGTTCTGTGGATCTTC
>JAQUYZ010000185.1 GCA_028691625.1 Eubacteriales bacterium | reverse complement strand
AGGTTTTTGATGCGTTTAAAATGTATTTTCCTATTGAATTAAAGCAAGATCTGTAGTAAAATAGGTTAAACGTTTAACTAAATAGTTTCACTTAACAAACAACAAGAAGGATGTAATCAAAATGGGTGATAAGCCAGTCACGATCAAAGAAATCGCAAGAGAAGCAGAGGTATCCACCGCAACAGTTTCCATGATTTTAAACAATAAAGATAAGAGTATCAGCGCAGCCACTCGAAACAAGGTATTAGCGATTGCCGGGAAAAGAAATTACATTCCAAATACCATGGCAAGAAGTCTCGTAACCAGACAGACAAGAACCATTGGTTTAATCATGCCCGATATTACAAATCCGTTCTTTCCGGAAATTGCCCGCGGCGCGGAAGATAAAGCGAGTGAGGCTCGTTACAGCATCATTTTCTGCAATACAGACGACAACCTGAAGCAAGAAGAAAAATATATTGAAATATTAACGGAAAAGATGGTGGATGGAATCATCTTCGCTCATGCCGCCGACAGCGGCGAAGAATCCTTTACAAGCCTGAATAAATCGAAAACTCCGGTCATCCTGATCGATAGAGACTATAAGAATGAAAATGTCAAAGGCCGTGTGATGGTAGACAATGAAAAAGGTTCCTATACCGGAGTAAGTTATCTTATTCAAAAGGGGTATCGAACGATATTGTATGTTGCCGGGGCAATCATAACCCAAACGGCGAAGGACAGATTGGCCGGATACAAACGAGCGTTACAAGAGAATCATATTGAATGGAAGGAATCACTGGTCAAATCGGGCAGCTACCGCAGCGAGTGGGGATATCAGGCAGTGGAACAATTTATGAATGATCATGTTTCTTTTGACGCTGTATTCTGTGGAAACGATCTGATTGCCTTCGGAGTAATAAAAAAGATGAAGGAATTCGGAATCAGAATCCCCGATGATGTCGGAGTTGTAGGCTTTGATGATATCTATGTCTCCTCAATGATGGAACCTGCTTTGACCACAGTGAAGCAGCCAAATTACGAAATGGGATATCGCGCCGTGGAGCTTTTGTTAGAAGTCCTGAACAATAAGAATGATAATTTGGACAGAAAAATTGTATTGAATACGGAACTGATCATAAGAAAGTCCACGCGGTAAAGCAAAGGAGGTACGCATGATAGCAGTGGTTGGAAGCTTGAATATGGACCTGGTGATTAAAACTGAAACCATTCCAAGACCGGGTGAAACAGTATTGGGTACTGATTTCAATAAGATTGCCGGCGGTAAAGGCGGAAATCAGGCTGCAGCTGCGGCTCGTTTGGGTTCCCAGGTTGTTATGATAGGAGCTGTTGGGAGTGATGACCTCGGAGAGGAATTGATTCATTCTTTAGATAACGCCGGTGTTCGGACAGACTATATTTTCAAAAAACATGAAACAGTAACCGGAATCGCCGGGATCATGGTAGAGCGTTCCGGGAATAATGCCATCGCAGTGGTTTCCGGCGCCAACTATGCTTTGTCAGTGGAAGATGTCGAAAAACACCACTTTGTGATCGACCAGGCGACTGTATTGCTGGTACAGTTGGAGATTCCGCTTCTCACGGTTCAGAAAGCCTTGCTGATCGCGAAAAAAGCGGGCTG
Source organism: Eubacteriales bacterium (assembly GCA_028691625.1). Lineage (GTDB taxonomy): Bacteria > Bacillota > Clostridia > Peptostreptococcales > Anaerovoracaceae > Anoxybacterium. The sequence goes on along the minus strand of JAQUYZ010000185.1, from coordinate 3,201 downwards.
TCTCACGGTATTAAATCCCGCTCCTGCAGCCTGCTTAGACAGTGATGTTCTTAAAAATATAGACATTCTAACGCCGAACGAAATTGAACTTGAGTTATTGAGCGGCTGTTCAACCGGCAGTATGGAGGAAATACACAGGGCAGGAACCCATCTGCTTGATAAGGGTGTCCGTCAATTGATCGTAACGCTGGGAGAAAAAGGCTGTGTCAGCATCAATCGGGACGGAATGATCCACTATCCCGCAAGGAAGGTTGCTGTTGTGGATACAACGGCTGCAGGAGACTGTTTTAACGGTGCGCTGGCCGTCTCACTGTCGGAGGGAAACCCCATTGAAGAAGCGATACAATTTGCCACTACTGCCAGTGCTCTGTCCGTAACGAAATTAGGCGCACAGACCTCATTGCCGACTCGAAAAGAAGTAGATGCTTTCAAATTATAATGCATACAGAAAAATTAGCGGAGGGTAAAAATGAAAAAAGTAATTATCGACTGTGATCCCGGACATGATGATGCGATTGCATTACTGCTTGCGGCAAAATCTGATACCATTGAAATCATTGGCGTAACAACGGTAGCAGGGAATAGTGAGCTGTACAATACGACTCGAAATGCAAGAAAAATATTGGATTATGCCGGCTATGAGGCGATCGATGTTTATGCGGGCTGTGACAGGCCGATGATGAGGGACCTTTTCCGGTTAACCGGTGCGATTATTCATGGAGCGGACGGGCTCGGCGGACCCAATATCCCTGCACCGACAACTCCGATTAAAGAAGAGCATGCCGTGGACTATTTAATCCAAACTTTAAGAAATTCCGATGACAGAATCATACTCATCGTGACCGGACCTATGACAAACATTGCAGTCGCTTTACAAAAAGCACCTGACATTAAGGATAAGATTGACCGGATTATTATGATGGGCGGAGCAGTCATTGAACCCGGGAACATTACGTCGGCAGCTGAATTTAATGTTTTTGTGGATCCTGAAGCCGCCAAAATCGTAATAAACAGCGGATGTGAACTGTATCTTGTCAGTCTGGATGTTTCGATGAAGGCAGTTTTCAAGGAAGACGATATTGAGAAGCTTCGGAGTCAGGGAGATAAAATTTCGACCACTGTAGCTTCCTTGCTGGATTTCTTTGCGGAGACCCATGTGAAGCATTTTGGGTTCAAAGCATGCCCGATCCATGATGCACTCTGTGTCGGAATATTAATTGATGAGAGCCTGGTCGAGTTCAGGAAAACGTATGTGGATGTCCCCCTTCATGATCCGCTTACTCTGGGCGAAACGGTAGCTGACCTTTGGGAAATTACCGGAAACATGCCAAATTGTCATATCGCAATGAAGGTGAACAGAGAGAAATTTGTTCGCATGATCTGTGAACATATGAAGAAATAAAGTCATATTTGCACCTTATAAGCAATCAGGCAAACGAGGTGCTATATATAAAAAAATATAATAAGAGGAGAGAGAAAATGAAAAAGAAGTTCGCATTTTTACTGTGCCTGCTGCTATTGTCCACTACAATTTTTTCAGGCTGTGGCGGTGGCGGAACTGAGCCTGCTGAAGATCCGGGGACCGGGGAAGAAGCGCTTAAGGTAGTTTGTTTGCTCAACGGAAACCTGGGAGACAAATCCTTCTTCGATTCCGCAAATCAGGGAATGACCATGATTAAGGATCAGCTTGGTGCAGATACCAAAGTTGTTGAAATGGGATTTGACAATACCGCCTGGGAATCTACACTGTATGAATTTGCAGATTCCGATTATGAAGTGATCATCGTAGGTACATATCAGATGCAGGAACTCCTGGCAAAAGTTGCGCCGGAATATCCTGACAAAAAGTTTATTATCTTTGACTCCGAAGTCGATGCGGAGAACGTTTATTCCATTACCTTCAAACAAAACGAAGCCTCCTATCTTGCCGGCGCATTGGCTGCAATGATCGCTGCTGATTCAAGTCTGACAAACGGACAGAACAAAATCGGCGCTGTTTTAGCTATGGACATTCCGGTTTTAAACGACTTCCTGGTCGGATATATTCAGGGAGCATCCGATGCTGTTCCGGGAACAACCGTAGCGGTATCCCAGATCGGTGATTTTGCTGATACCGCAAGAGCAAAGGAATTGGCTACAGCGCAATACAATTCCGGCGTAGGTATTTGTATGCACGTTGCTGCTCAGGCAGGTTTAGGAGTCATCGATGCCGCAAAAACGATGAAAACCCTTGCAATTGGAGTCGATGCTGACCAGGCGATGTCTCTGGCTGCGGATGATCCTGAGGCAAGTGCTCAGATCGTTACTTCCGTATTGAAAAATATCGATCAGGTGCTGCTCAGAGCAATTCAAAAGCACATGGATGGTACGCTTCCATACGGAACCACCGAATCTTTGGGAATCACCGACAAAGCGGTCGGAATCGCTGACAACGAAGTTTATCGGGGCATTGCTACCGAGGAAATGGTTGCAGCTGTGGCAGATCTTCAAGCTAAGATAGAAAACGGAGAAATTACGGTTAAATCTGCCTTCGAAATGTCAACAGAGGAAATCTCCGACTATAAGGCATCCGTAGAACAAAAATAAAACAGTTAAACAAATTAAAAAGATTCAGGCACCCTTAATCCGCCGCACTTGGGTCGCTCTTATTCGAAATAAGCCGTAGTGCGGCGGCAAGGGTGTTTTTATGTCTGAATTATTACAGATGAAAGAAATCTCAAAAATATATGGAAACGGAATTTATGCAAACAAGCGTGTGAATTTTTCTATACGTGACAGAGAAATTCATGCTTTGGTAGGTGAAAACGGGGCGGGAAAGAGCACCCTGATGAAGATCCTTTTCGGTCTGGAGAAACCCTCCAATGGCCAAATCATCCTGCAGGGCAAAAATATGGAGTTTCATTCTCCGGAAGATGCCATGGCAGTAGGGATCGGAATGGTTCATCAGCATTTTATGCTCGTAGAATCCTTAACCGTAACAGAAAATATCATACTTGGCTGTGAGCCGATAAAAGGCGGATTTATTGACTACAAGACAGCAAAGGATAAGGTCAGGGAGTTTGCGGACACCTTCGATATGAAGATTGATCCGGAAGCCATTGTCAGCGATTTATCGGTTGGGATCAAACAGAAGGTGGAAATTATTAAGGCGCTATTCCGGGGAGCAAAAATCCTCATATTGGATGAGCCCACAGCAGTATT